>JAFGXZ010000207.1 GCA_016936335.1 Fidelibacterota bacterium | reverse complement strand
GAATACCCGGCGCGGGCGACAATAAGCCTGGCGCGACTTATATATTCAGACATTCTTTGCCGGTTCAAATGGGAATAAATTTCCAATGTTTGATCTGTGGAACGCAGCCCTGATTCTCCGGGTTGTCCCAAAACGACCACGTGCCGACCGGGAATATTTTTAATCTGTGTTAATATCAATTCTTCCAAAACCGAGCGTTGCGGTTCCGGTCCTGAAATCATGAACAGTATATCGATCGGACTGGTCGTCGACTTTTTATCAATGCTGGATAATAATCCGATATACGTCAATTTAGCATAATGCTGAAATGCCAGTGGATGTCCCAGGTTTCCGGTCAGATTTTCATCACCGTCAATATCCGGAACCAAAATGTGCCGGAATTTTCGGAATGCCATACGGTTAAACCAAACGCTTATAAATTCAAACCAACGGATTGATTCTGGTAGTTTAAACCGCAGCTGGTGGGTCATCAAGTATGAAGGAATATTCCTGGAACAAACTCCGTAACGGTTGTCTGAAAAAATAAGATCAATGTTGTGCTGTTTAACCAGTCGTTCTGTTCGATAGCGTTCAAGTAAAAGCCTGAAAAGAATCTTCGGAATCTGCATTATTAGATACAAAAAAAACACCGAGCCGTTACGGCTGTATTTAACATTATAATCAGGAAAATCAAGCGCTTCACAGCCCGGGAACTCGTCCCGCAGTAATGTCAGCGAACGTCCCGTCGATGCCAGAACAACGTCATTATGTTTCTGAAGAGCCCTGATTATCGGAATGGTACGTGACGCATGGCCAAGTCCCCAGTTTAGTACGGTAACCAGAATTCGAATTTTTCGGGATGGTAGATTATTCGTCAAACGGCATTTTTCCTGTTCGGTTTAATTGATCTGAAACATCGCCTGCGAAGTTACAATGAAAACTAAAAACATCAAAAGTACTTATTTCCAGCCCTGGACTATTGTTTATACATGATACCTTTAGTACTTTTAAAAGATGAATAAACAACACATCCTGCTAGTCAACCCCTGGATTGCCGATTTTGCGGCCTATGATTTATGGGCCAAGCCCTTGGGTCTTTTATATATCGGCAAGTTTTTACGCAGTTTCGGATATGATATCCGTTTAATTGACCTGATGGATCGGCAATGCTGGGACAAGTGCGCCTCGATGACGCCAATCAGCAGTCGGGGAAAATACCATAAAACAATCGTCCCAAAACCAGCTATCATTGCCCACATTCCTCGGCGATATGGTTTATACGGAGCAAGCCCCGAGCAATTTCTATCCGTGCTACAGACAATCGATATTCCAAAATTAATTCTGGTAACATCTCACATGAGCTATTGGTATCCAGGAGTATTAGAAACGGTTAAATCTCTGCTTAAATTTTTTCCAGAATCGAAATTAGTGCTCGGCGGAACCTATGCCACATTGTTCCCCGACCATGCCCGCCAAACAATTCAACCGGACTATTTAATCACCGGTTATGGTGAAAAACGGGCACTACAAATCGCGGATTCTGTTTTTGGAAAATCTCGTGATTATACCAGATTTCCTAATATTAACGACTCAGGCATTTTACCTTGGGATTTGTATCCGAAGTTAACTGTCGCTCCTTTGCTGACATCCCGGGGTTGCCCGATGCACTGCGATTACTGCGCCACACCGTTTCTGAATCCTCATTTCACCCAACGAATCCCGGAAAATGTCATCAATGAAATCCTATTCCTGAATAATGAAAAGAATATTCAGGAATTTGCTTTCTATGACGACGCCTTGTTTGCCAATAAAACACACCACATAATCCCGATTTTAAAAGGCATCATTAAACACAAAGTCCGGGTAAAATTTCATTCACCCAATGGTTTGTTTGCCCGGGAAATTGACGCTGAATTGGCGCTACTAATGAAAGAATCGGGGTTTAAAACTATCCGACTAAGCTTGGAATCCATTGTTCCCGAGATACAAAAAGCGTCTACCAACAAAGTGTCTCGGCACAATTATGAATACGCTTTGAGTAATCTTGAAACCGCCGGATTTAAGCGTAAAGACATTGAAACCTACCTGATCATGGGACTACCCGGCCAGAAATATTCAGACATTGATATTACCCTCCGTTATGTGTTCGAACAAGGGGCTATTTCTCGCCTGGCATCTTATACCCCGATTCCCTTCACCCGTTACTGGAATTTGGCAAAAATTTCCGGACACGTTTGGGACGATATGGATCCACTGCTCACAAACAACACCCTATATCCCTGCGCTACGGCCGATTTTCCTAAAGAAAGATTTGCCGAATTGCGGCAACTTTCTAACCAGTTAAATGCTGACGTTAAAAGTAAAAACTGAGGACAACCTATGGGCATAATCAAGCCGGCAATTCATGCACATCCTTTTGTTGCAATTATGTTCAACGAAGAACATGAATTAAAAAACATTCTAGGTATTTTAAAAAATCGCTTTGGGAATATATTGTCCGCTGGGCCAATTTATAAAGTCTCAGATTTTTCTGATTATTATGAAAAGGAATTCGGCAAGCAGTTGCAAAAACAGTTTTTTGTTTTCCGAAAACCGGCATGTTTGGATAATTTCTTTCAGATTAAGGTCTGGACCAATGAACTTGAGCTGAATCCAAATGCCAAAACGCCCCGGCGAATTCTAAACATTGATCCCGGTTATCTGGAACCGTCAAAGCTGGTACTGTATTCCAGCAAAAACTTTTCACACAGAATATATTGCGGCTCAGGGATTTTTGCGGAAGTCACAATGCCCTTTATTCACGGTGATTTTATCCGTCTACCCTGGACATATGACGATTATTACTGTGAAATGAATCGAAATTTCTTGCTGGTTATGCGTAATGAAATCGTACGAATATCGCGATCTGCTCTATAAAATTGCAATGACCCTTGCTGGCGCTCCGTCTGTATCAATATTTAACGACAACGCAAAAATGTCAACGGACGTTTTATTGGGGAGCTGATGTAATTCACACAAATTTTCAATTGCCAAGCGCCCGGCGCCTAGCCACAAATGGTGCACGGGATAATCATCTTTTTCGGCAGATGCAGAATCAATACTGGGAAAATCGACTCCCAGCCCGCAAACATTCATCTTTATTAATGTTTTTATCAACGAAACAGATGGATATGGGTGGTCCGAAAAATAGGTCTCGTTGCCCCATAATCGTGAATGTCCCGTGTAGAGCAATACCCAATCCGGCTTGATACGATCCAGTAAACCGATGTCATCTTCCGATAGATCAATTTCTGCACCAGCGCCGAATTTATCCAGACACAAGGCTTTTCCAATAAATTTATCCGGGGAAATTTCTCCCAGTGATTTGCCGGCGGAAAAAAAATGTTTGGGTGCGTCCACATGCGTACCCATATGTGTGCTCAGACGAATCGAGGAAATAAAAAGTCCGTTTTTTTCAATGGTTTCTACTTTCGGGACTGGCCGGTCACCCGGATAGGTGGGCATCCCGGTATGGAGTCGGTGGCTCAGGTCAACAATTTTTGGCACGATAGAAACTCACTTTTATTATTTTATATAACCAACTGTTTGGGCAAGCGTAACATGTTGTTCGGGGCGCAAATTCATTACTTTGGCCAGTTTCTCTTTGTCCACCCAGCCCCGGACAACAGTCCCAAGTCCCTCGGCAGCACAGTACAGATAGACATTCTGGCTGATAAATCCTGTATCAGTTGCCGAGTAAAATATTTTCGCATCATCATCGCCTTTCATTTTATCAAAATCGGCAACAAAGATTAGGTTTATCGGCGCTTCTTCTGCAAAATTTTGCTTGCCGGTTTCTTTGCGAATATCATTTTCCTGAACAAGAACGAGGACATGCTTTTCGGCATTATATAAATACAACCCTTTCTGCATGGCAACATAGATATCGATTTCCTGTCGGTTATTGGCCGTCGGGGCCGTGCGCTTGCCATTTTCGGGCCTGTTTACACCGTCAGCAGCCCAGAGTAAATTTGACAACTGCTGCAATGACAATTCTTTGTCTGAAAACGAGCGATCGGTCTGGCGTTTTTGGAGTGCTTCCTGGAGAGTGGTTCCTTTTTCGAATTTCGGCCGCAGTAGCTGAATGTCTCGGGCTGTCAGCGGAACAATCAACCCAATAATAACTGCGATTAAAATTAACATGACGATAAACTTTTTCATTTTTACCTCTATTGTTTTTAATGAATGTGAAAAACGTGTCTGAGGAATTGATTTAACTCCACCCATAATTCTTTTCCTGTATATTCAATGATCCCGCGATAACGAAATAAGAACCGAATTGTACCGGCGACAACCAATATTTCTCCGACAATAAATAATACCCAGTTAAAAGATTTCGGGATATAGTTATACACAACCTTTAAAAAATCAGGGTTTTGGGAAAGCGTCAGCACTTTAGATGCATAACCGCTATGCACAATCAACACGGAATAATTCCAGATAAAGGCCACAAATAGAACAAGGGTACCTAATATCCAAAGTCTCCGTTCTTCTGTATTTATAATAATCTGCCCGTGACGGTCTTCAAGCAATAAAAGGCTGCTTCCAATCCAGATCATCGTTACCGAAACAATCAACGGCGCCAGAACGGGGCCCAGCCAGGGTAACGGGATCAGAAAAAGCACATCCCAGGTCATCAGACTCGATGGCCAGTTCAAAAACAATTTTAAGCCCAGATAATAAACAATGTCCCAAGTTGCAAAAGCAATTAAAAAGTATGCAATTTTCTGAATACCATTTTTACCAATTAAAAATCCCAGCGAGAGCAACATCAGGATCGTGGCAGTTTCCCGAACCAGCTCAACAAAATACATTTGGGCAGAGACCGGGCTCATGGGAAACTTAAAGCCCGCCGGATAATAAACATCGCGCAGGTAAACTACCACAATGGCCTCAAGAACCCCCATTCCCAGGCCGAAAACACCAACCCAGAAAAGCTGAGAGAAAAGGTTTCTTGATAAAATTTTCATTTGCCGGATATTTGATTTGCCATTTAAATCATGAATTGTGGATACAATTTAAACCGGGTTCGGAATATCAATAAATTCGACATTCAGGTTGAATTTTTCAGAAAGATGTTGTCCCAACGCCATAATCCCAAATCGTTCAGTCGCATAATGCCCGG
>JAFGXZ010000206.1 GCA_016936335.1 Fidelibacterota bacterium | reverse complement strand
GTTCAAATTCGGCTGTACCGTAAAGATTGGTTTTCCAAATCCAGGGTTCCGTGTAATTCAATTTCATCTGCTGGGAATAACGGTTGGACTTTGACCAATAGAGGTATAATTGTCGTCCGGTCCCTGACAAATTGTAAAATTTCAAATCCAGCACGCCGGTAAAATATCCTTTGGTATTGATCGCTTCCGGAACATACCCGGCGACGCCCGTAAACTCATTATCCTGGACTTCCCGGATCGAAACCAGAATGCCTGTCTGTCCCTCTTTTGTCTGTACAATTTCATTGTCCTTGTTCACTCTCAGGTAGGAAAAACGCCGCAACGACCGGATCATTTGCTGTTCCTGCTGTTTTGTATAAACGGTCCCATACAGTGGCCGGACCGTCCGGTTTAAAACAGTATTTTTTGTTTTAACAACACCCTGAAAAAGGATCGTATCGATCCGGGTAATCTCGCCCCAATCCAGTCGCAAGTGCGGATTTAAATATTTTTCACCGGCAATGATTCCAGGTTGTACCGATTCCAATAATAACATCGGGAAGTGGTAACCCTGTCGCGGTGGAATGCGTAAAAGATTATTGCTTAACTCGTTATAATTAAATTCAGTCACGATTTTCTCTTTATATTCCTGCCGAATCGTATTTAAACGACGTTCAATTGGGTGAGTGGACTGGATTTCAATTACACCAAAGCGGAGCGAATCAACATTTGGCATCTGTTCATCAGCAAAGCACAAAATATTGCCAAAAATCACTACTACAATAACAGTAAATCCGGCGATATATTCCCTGATTCTACCCATTAAAACAACGCCCTGATTTCACCGCCACCCATATGATAGACATCCCGATCCGGTTCATTCCAGCCTTCATAATTCAAACGCAGGCTCAGATTAGGCCCGATTTTATATTCCGCTGAAATTCCCCAGCCGTAGGTGTTGCCCTCCTTCCGGCCGCCACTCATCTCCCAGGGAATCGACGAGCCTTCCGGTGTCACCATCACCTGATCAATTTCTAAAAATGCTTCCCAACGTCCTTTATTCCGTACTTTACGCTCATAACTATTGCGGATTCCCAGCAAAAACGCTTCAATCGCGTCCTCCCCCTGATCCAGGTCGTAGCTGCTTTTCAATTCGCATTCATAGAGGTGTACTATATTCCAGAGATAGGAAAACGTATTTTCAAATCGATACGCCCGGATATCACGATTCCGAAGAACATTGAATCCGGACTCACGAAAGGTATATTTTGAGGCACACTCCGATTCCAATTTCAATCCGCCAATAAAATCACCTTTATATCTCAGGGACGTTTCCCGAATGATGGAATTTTCCTGGCCTCTGACATCCAGTTGACTAACGGTATTATTATCCATATACCGAAATCGCAAATTTGATTTTCGTTGTTCAAAATAGTATAAAATATCCTGCTGGAAAGTCCGGTTAAAATAGGCCCAGCGGTCATCAATATTAGCGACATCAACGGCCAATATTCTCATCGGATTATCACTGCTGCGAATCTGTTGTTGCAGACGAATGTCCGTTAAAGTGGTCAGTCTGGTTGGAAACTCCCAGGGAATTTTACCGCGCAAACGCCGTCCATTCAGTTGTAGGCGCAAACCATTTCTGATACTGGTCACCGGTTCTTTGATTTCCGATGGAACGATCCGCAGGATATAATCCCCATTTGGATGGGGCACATAATCCGAGTATGTAGAATCATAAATGTACTGTCCCTCACCGTCACCGACATAATAATACTGAAATTCTTTTTTAACCGTTCGCTCCTCTTCGATCTTCATGGTCGTTTCCCAGGAATACGGTAATTTTCGGGGTTGCTGTTTTAGTACAACATCCATCAGTTGTACCTCCTGATTGGGTATAGCTTCAGATCCAAAATACTCCTTGATACGATAAGTATACGAAAAGCGGCTTGAGAGGGTTTTCCAATCGTTCATCTGTCCGCTGACGATAAAATTTTGCGATGAACCGGATTGGACCCAATTCCCATTTTGCATATTCTTATCATCCCGGAAATAGCTTTCAATCTTTCCCGAAAACCTTCGAGAACCGTTGACTTCCAAACCATAGCGCTGTTCCAAAAATTGAAAATTACTAAAATTGCCAATACCCCCGCTTCGTTCTTCGGAGTAAATTTCAGTAAAGGGTTTAACATCTTTAATCTTCAATCGAAGCAGAAACCGTTGTCGCAGCCAATCCGAAGAACGGGAATATAAACTGCGTTGAATGCGTTCCTGTGTGATTTCCAGCCGATCTATCCAGTGAAACTGCACGGAACTGCTGATTTTATAGCGATTAGCATCGATTGTATTACGATTATAGGAGCCAAGATCCAGATTAATGTCTACAATATTTTTCACATTGAGATTCAAACCAGCCTCCATCACCTGCTCGCCTTGAGTCGAATCAGAAGATAAATCCCATTTCCTCCGGTATTCCACCTCCTGAATGCGGTCGATCGGTTCAAACTGTTTTCCAATATTTCGATAATTGAGTTTCACCCCGGCTTTACTATTCCCGGTTAGTGGTATTCCGATGTTCGTGCTAATATTCAACGCCAGATCGCGGTTATCATTATCATCGCGATTAGAAAAAATATTCCGATCAATTTCCGAACCGGCTAATTCCGATATCACAGATACATTCTTTGATGGCTGCCATTGCCCGGAGAAATGATACAGACGTTGCGATGTCGGCAACTTCAACGGCTTCACCGGCAGGTACACCGCTTCTTCGATATCCGTCAATGATGACGCGGGATCGGCTTTATCGACAAACTCAAAGTAATAGGAATCAGAGGTATAGACTTTCCGATATGCTCCTTTTTCACCGACATTGTAAAACGACGCTGAATGAGTCCCGCTGTGGCCGGTATAAACGAGGATTGAATCGGTCAAATCATAAAAATAGATCCCCGCACTGTCTTCGATAATTGTACTCTGAAAAGCACCATCTATGTTATCACCCAGAGTTTTCAAATGAGCAATATCGCTATCACTTAAGGTTAATTCAATAGGATTGTCCTTATCATCGGTCTCACTGATCATTCCGGCAGTCACTTTCAATTTTCCGTTGGCTAACGCCGTCGTATTCCGGGCAATCCAGATATTTTTCTGGTATATCAGGTTCGAGTACTGAAAATCCACGGAAATCCGGGAGTCCGATGTGATCAGACGATAGGGTGTAAAGGTAATTTCACC
>JAFGXZ010000205.1 GCA_016936335.1 Fidelibacterota bacterium | reverse complement strand
TAAATTCAAACTGTTTACTGATTAGTTTCCGTTGTTTGCGTTTCACAAATCGTTCTTTGATCTGATCCTTACTGACTTCGGCGACGATTGTTAAAAAATCGAAATGGTTATCAAGCAATTCAATTCTGCTATATTCCAGTAATTTTTCAAGGGCAGGATTTACAAGAACAAATACGTCATTCTGTTGTACATAAATGGCATCATTCGAGTGTTCTACAATCTGGCGAAAATTTGTTTCACTGCTTTGCAGGGCAAGTTCCATCTGTTTACGTAAGGAAATATCCCGGATAAATACCAGGTCTGCCGGTTCATTATGCCAGGTTGTCTGCGATGCAACGACTTCAATCGGAATAATTGTCCCGTCTTTACGTTGCAACAGGGATTCATAAAAACTGCGAACCGGTTTCCCCTGAATCCGCTGTTTTGACAAATCGACTACTTCATTGTATTGATCCGGTGGTGTCAGGTCCTTAATATTTAAATTCAATAAGACCGATACAGGATGTCCGGAAATCTCGGAAGCATTATTATTTGCATAAATATAATTTCCATTAATATCATTAATTAAAATTCCATCAAAGGCATTATCTGCCAGTGACCGGAAATTTTCTTCACTGCTTCGCAATGCTTTTTCAACCAGTTTTCGGTTTTTAATTTCCTCTTTTAATTCAATGGTTTTTAACGATACTGTTCTTCGTAAAGACCATATCCAGGCGATGATGACTGAAGTTACAATGATAAGTACTATAATGACACTGATGATCTGTTTAACGAGAAACCTGGAGGATGATTTGGGTGATCCCAAAACACTTAGCCATTTCTGATAAAGTGCTTTGTGTTCACCATTTGACTGGAGTATAATCAACCCTTCATTTAACAGATTCAACAATTTCGGATTATTTTTAACGGCAAAACAATATTCCTGTGGAGGAAACATATCCGGTAAGGATCGAATATTGCCAAGTTTATATTTGTGCACAAAATAATCACCCTGCATTTTGCTCAGTAAAGCACAGTCATAAACGCCGTGAGATAATAAAAGAACAGCATCTTCAGCGTTTTCAACAGTTATAATGGAATTTGTGATTTTATTTGCCAGCAGGTAGTCATGCATAATATCGCCATTTTGCACGACAATGGTACGATTCTTTAGATTCTCTTTTGAGCGGACAGGAGATTTGTTATGTACAAAAATTGTATAAGTAACTATGGAATGAGGAATTGAAAAATCCAGAATTTTATCGCGTTCAGCAGAATAAAACATGGCCAGAAGACCATCGGCTTCGCCCAATTCAACCGCATTTCGAACATCATCCCAGGCACCGGATTTAATCACAACGGTAAAATCCATAAGTTCCGCTATTCGGGATATCAAGTCCACACAGAAACCGACAGTTTGTTCGTTTTCTTCATAGGTATATGGTGGATAATTGTTATCAGCTAAAAACGTGTAAACAACTTGTTCATCGCTAGTTACAGTCTTTCCATAAAGTTGACTCGCCCCAAATAAAATCAACATTACACCACACAAAACGCTACTAATTAATGCAAAGGCTGAATTATTATTGAGGGTCTTTTTCATATCGAAAATTTAAATTTCATTAACATTCACTTTCAAATATACGTATTTGTGGGAAAATTATTTAGTATTTAAACAAGCGATTAATAACTTCGTTGACGATTGAATAATTGAATCCCCGCTGATTTAAATATCGATATATTTTCTCTCTTGCTTTTGTCTCGTCTTTAATTATTTTCAGCTTCTTTTGCGCCAATTCAAGAGCGATTTTCAATTGTTCATTTTGATCAATCTGTTTGTTTAAAACAGGTGTAATTGTTTCAGAGGAAATTCCACGTTTTCGTAACATGGCGTAGATTTTATTTTTTCCATATCGATTGATATTGACCATATCCCTTGATAACATTTCGGTGTATTTTGTATCATCCAGATAACCACGCTCCTGACAATAATTTACAACGCGTGTAATCACCTGTTTTCGATACTCTTTTTTTTGTAAATAACGTGTTAATTCGTACTCGCTTCGCATTCGGATTCCAAGATACCGTAAAGTAATTTCTTTAGCCTTTTCATAATCTTCGTGGTTTCTGATAGCGGATATCTGTTTCACAGTAAGTTGCTGTCCCTCATGCAGTGGAAACGACAAATATGTCTGTTCCGATACACTGAAAGCATATTCATTGTCAATAAAGATCGAACGGCGGTCAGTCCTTTTTTTCTGAAACGATATTCTCGTTACAGTGCCGGCCTTATCTGCAATGTCGTCGGAACTGTTATGTTGTGTTGACAATGGTAATTTTAGGATTTTTTAGCAGGTTCCGCTTTTTTCAATATTCCAAGAAATTCACGGACCTGGGTTTCAATTTTAGAAAATGTCTCCGGATTTTCAATAAGATACTGTTTGGCATTTTCACGACCCTGACCGATACGCTCATCTCCAAAGGAATACCATGATCCACTTTTCTGAACCACATCTGCCTCAACTGCTGAATCCAGAATATCTCCCTCGAACGAAATCCCGGTTCCGTACATGATATCAAATTCCGTTTCGCGGAATGGTGGTGCAAGTTTATTCTTAACAACTTTGACTTTTGTCCGATTTCCGATATTACTGTTACCCTCTTTCAGTGAAGCAATCCTTCGGATTTCCAGACGCAGAGACGTATAAAATTTTAGTGCACGTCCACCGGTTGTCGTTTCCGGATTACCGAACATAACACCGATCTTTTCACGAATCTGATTGATAAAAATGACTGAGGTATGCGATTTATTGACCGCACCGGTAAGTTTACGCAACGCCTGGGACATTAAACGGGCTTGCAGTCCCATGTGGGAATCACCCATTTCGCCTTCGAGCTCTGCCCGTGGGACAAGCGCTGCAACAGAATCGATTACAATAATGTCAATCGCATTGCTGCGTACCAGAGTTTCGGTTATTTCCAGTGCCTGTTCACCATTATCCGGCTGTGAAATCAGTAACTCCTTCGTATTCACTCCCAGTTTGACCGCATAGAGAGGATCAAGTGCATGCTCGGCATCAATGAATGCTGCATAACCACCATTTTTCTGGGCTTCTGCGATTACATGCAATGCCAGAGTTGTCTTTCCGGAAGATTCCGGCCCAAATATTTCAATAATTCTACCTCTTGGAATCCCACCGATACCTATAGCAGCGTCCAGTGATAGGCAACCGGTTGAAATCACTTCAACGGAGACTTTCATATTATCGTCTCCAAGCCGCATAATCGAGCCTTTTCCAAACTGACGGTCAATTTGCGATACAGCCAGTTCAAGAGCCCGTTCCTTGTTACTATCTGGTGTTGCCATAATAATATCTCCCTGTTTCTATTTTAATTTAAATCTGTGTAATGGTGTATAAACCGCACCTTTTGGTCGTAAGATACTTTCAAATAAAACAATTTCACTGACGTGATTAGAAATCTTTTCAAATTTATAGTCCAGAAACTCGTTCAATTTTAATTTGCTTTCCTT
>JAFGXZ010000204.1 GCA_016936335.1 Fidelibacterota bacterium | reverse complement strand
TTCCATTTTTCCAGGCGTTGCCGTTTTAAACAATGGCTCAATCTCAAATCCCATCCAGTCACGTAATGCATTGTAAACCTGGTCGGCTTCATCGAAAGCTGCAATTCCAATATAGTGATCCTCACCGGCCTGGATCAACTTAATCGCATTTGTGGCGCCTCCGCTTAAATCTATCGCAGTCGATATAATCGGATCCAGTTCACCATACAAATAGACGATATTGTTCCCATCGCTGATCAGCCAGTTCTGCAGGTCTGTCAGTGCATTGGAATTGTAAACCATCTCAATATCCGCCGGAGCAAGACATTCATAATTAAAATTGACACTGCTATCAAGATCAACAACCGTCAACAGATCTTTAATATGATCGGAATCATAGGCCACTGCCCCTAACTCGGTCATACTCTGATAGACCGAAGGGCTCAAATAATTCACATAGTCATCGCTGAAATAATCCAGAGTAACGACCTGATAAAAATGATCGAACAGCGTCTCAGCCGATTCCGATGTATCGGGAATTTCAATTAAATCTTCATCATGATAGGACCAGTAATCAAAGGGATAATCCATTACTGCCAGTTCCAGGATTAAATCCACATTCATTGACCAGGTATAGTAATAATTATAGGCTGTATAATTCATAAAATAGTAGATATACGGAAGGATTTCAGCACGTCGTTTTAAGAGAGCTTCCTGAAACATTTTAATATTATCGTAAGTTCCGATCTCGCCCAAACTTTTAATATACTCCATTGGTCGTGAATCGGTCTGGCTATTTAAAAACGGCGTAGAATAGGCTATTGTTGCCTCAACATCATCAGGATAGAAACGGCGATGTGACAATGCCGCAAGACCACCCTTGCCAAAGCCACTGCTCAACCAGCTTTCCGGGTAGATTTCTTTGAACAATTCCACAATCCGGTGATAGTCACCAGCTGCTTGTTCCATTGTCAAATATTGATAATCGTCTGAGCCAGGAATAGCACCCGAAAAATATCGATGCGTCATTGAAATCTGGTTGGCATCAAACGCCTGGGTCATTTCATGAAGATCATCGGCATATGCCGCAAAGCCACCGGAGGCCAGTACCATGGGGCTGGATTCATCGTTGTGCAATAGATAAGCACGTTGAGTAAAGGTTCCGGCGGATGAATCCTGATGATCGATAGGCTGTTCAATATCCAGTAGAAATTCCCGGTCATAGTTATAATAGGGAACCAGTTCCACGACGGTGACGCCTTTCAGATTTCCAATTCTTCCACGAAGGCTATCGGGATCTTCAAGTCCGGTAGAATTACTACAGGAGACAAACAACAATCCGCTTAATCCAATCAATGAACTGAATACAATTCGTCTATAGGACATGAAAACTCCAATTATAAAATTTCTCACCGAAAAAGTTATAGAATATATTTGATAAATGACAGGGTCGATCGGATAAATAATGAATTGCTTCAGATAAGATTTAATGGAAATGCTTGCCAGACTTTGTATTTTTTTTCAGTTTCTAATTGGTAGATGATTTAAAATTACTTTTGTATAACGTTTTCTTCCGTTTGTATTCAAATGGTAATAGGTATCGTAGAAATCTCTGGCCGGGACCAATACTGTTTTCGGTGAATACAAGATTGGGATTTGTAGCTTTTCTTTTAAATAGCCGTAAAGAGCGTTGATTTCAATCCGGTTATCTGAATATTTCTCAACCGGAATGGCCGGCAATGCCAGATATACATTTGCTCCGCTCACTTGCATACGGGCATAGAAATCATTCAATTTCTGAATAGCCAGTGTGTTTATTTCATCCAGGCTCCTGATTTCATAGCTTTCGCTGATTAATTTTGGCAGTGCCTGATCTCCGACTAATTCGGCCTTAAGATCACCAAACTCATTAAACGCCAGCCGGGTATAGGTTTCTTCATCAGCGCTCTCACCCAGCAGATACACAATTTTACTGCGGGTCTCCAGTCCCAATCCTTTTATAATTTCAAAAAACTGCTGACGTGTACTGATATATCGAAGATAATGTGGATCCAATGCCAGTAACCGTGTCACAATTCGTCCACCAAAAAACAAGTTTTTGTAAAACTGGGCATACTCCGGCATAATGATAATGATATCACCCTTTTTAATGGCTGGTTCGATCTCGTTTAACATAAACATTAATCCAAGTCCCGCATGCAAACCCATATTCACCACCGGATAAGCGGTTGAATTGCTTATTGTCTGACTATCAATATTAAAGATCGTATTCGACCCGCCCACAACAATGATTTTTGGTGACGATAATTGATATAGACGATGTTCCTTATCAAGCGTAGCAAGTAAAAAATGATCCGGTCGTTTTACCGGTATAAGCAGTACTCCAATGATCGTTATTATCACCAATCCAATCAGTAAAGCGCTTTTTTGAAATATTAATTTTCTCATAAAGATTTAAAACTGAAAATAGATAAACTCATTCGCATTGTCATAAGCACCCAATAGTAATATAAACATGATCAAACCGTAATAAATAATCCAGCGAACGATTATTGGCCTGGCACTCAACCATTGACGGATATTATGACCGCGCTGAAATAATTCCACGGCAATTAAAATAATAATCGACATTATGGACAAAGCGAAATGTTGTCTGGTAAATCCGCTAACGGAGAATAGTGGCGAGACATCAAACGAGCTGAAAAGGTTTCTGATGATCACAAAAGCATCGCTGACTTTATTCGCACGGAAAAATACCCATGAAAACAGCACCAGGTGAAAGGTGATTACTATTTTGATAAATCGGTGAATGTTGGGCGTTTTCACCAGTCCCAGAATATGATGAAGTTTATCGCGCCATCGAGCTGTCCAACGGGAAATCAGCAGGTATGCTCCGTGTAATCCGCCCCAGATAATAAATGTCCAGTTCGCACCATGCCAGAATCCACTAATCAGAAAAACAACGAAGATATTCAGATACACCCGCGCCCGTTTTACACGATTTCCACCGAGCGGAATATAGAGATAATCCCGAAACCAGCTGGACAGTGAAATATGCCAGCGTTTCCAGAATTCACCGATGGATTTTGAAAAATAGGGACGCCGAAAATTCAGCATCAACCGATAACCCATTACCTGTGCGGCGCCAATAGCGATGTCGGAATAACCGGAAAAATCACAATAAATCTGAAACGCAAAGAAATATGTCGCTACAATACTTGGCAAACCGGGATAAAATTCAGGATTATTATATACCTGGTTCACAAAAATCGCTAACCAGTCAGCGATCACTACTTTTTTGAAAAATCCCCAGGCCATCAGTAATAGTCCGTCTTTGACCCGCTGGTAATCGAACTCCATTTTTTCAAAAAACTGGGGCAGCAAACGGGTAGAACGCTCAATCGGTCCGGCGACCAGCTGCGGGAAAAACGCCACATACAGAGCAAAAATCCCCAGATGCCGTTCCGGTTCCCGTTCACCGCGATAGACATCGATGGTATAACTCAAGGTCTGGAACGTGTAGAAACTGATTCCCACCGGCAAAAGCACCTTCAGTGATGGAACATTGTAGAGAATGTTAAAATGCTGAAAAGCCTGCCGCAGTGATTCATTGACAAAATT
Source organism: Fidelibacterota bacterium (assembly GCA_016936335.1). Classification (GTDB taxonomy): domain Bacteria; phylum Fidelibacterota; class UBA2242; order UBA2242; family UBA2242; genus B118-G9. Next base: position 6,602 of record JAFGXZ010000204.1, on the reverse strand, counting down.
AAAATATTTAAAGGAAAACAGCAGTCCAAGATTGACAACAAGACTCAGTATCAGGTAAATCCGCCGCTTCTCTTTATCCGCAGTCTTACTCATTTTCAATCCGGCGTAATAATCAATCATGGTTGAAATAATGATCAGTAAAAGATATTCTGCCTTCCAGCACATATAAAAATAGTAGCTGGCTGCCAGTAATAAGATCCAGCGAAATTTATGGGGAATCGCGAAATAGATTATGACAACAATAGGAAAAAATATCAGAAACTGGAATGAGTTAAACAGCATATAATGCTTTCACTGAATATCGTTAGTCAGTTCGGAGACTTTCAATAATTTGTCCTGTAATATTAGAAATCGTAGTTTGTGAATTTATAGCTATCCATATCGCTTCCAACTGATTCCGGAACCAGGTCAGCTGGCGCTTGGCATAGTGGCGTGTATTCAATTTAATGTTCTCGATCATCTCATCATGACTGCAATCACCGTCGAGGTAACCGATCACTTCCCGATATCCCAGGGTCAATAATGAGTCCAGGTTTTTCCGCAAACCGGAGTCCAGCAAGGCCTGAACTTCAGCAACCAATCCATCCCGGATCATTTGATCTACCCGTTCATTGATCCGCTGATACAGATTTTTTCGTTCCATTGTTAAAACGAAAATCCTGTTCGGAAAAGGTGATTCAGTTTCCTGTTTTTTATAATGCTCACTCGGTGGCTTACCGGTAATTTCATAGATTTCCAAGGCCCTGGTTATTCGCTTAGCGTCATTTAAGTGGATTTTGACCGCCAGTTCCGGATCAATATCAATTAACCGGTTATAAAGTTCTGCAATCCCTTTTCTTTCCAGTTCTGATTTAAGACGTTCCCGGACTGATTTATCTGTTAGACTTTCCTGGAAAATCCCCTGCACAACGGCTTTAACATACATACCGCTACCGCCGACAAAGATTGGCAATTTACCACGAGACTGGATTTCCGCAACAGCAGCCAGAGCCATTTCCCGGTAACTACCGGCACTGATCTGTTCGGTTGGTTTCAGAATATCAATTAAATGATGGGAAATTTCTTTTTGCTGCCGCAATGTTGGTTTGGCCGTGCCAACATCCAATCCCTTATAAACCTGGCGGGAATCAATGGATATTATCTCGCCATCCAAAAGTTTGGCTAATTCAATGGCGGTTGCGGTTTTCCCGACAGCAGTAGGACCTACTATAAAAGGAATGATTGGCTGAGATTGTTTCGAATCATATTTTGCATCACCAGCCAATATCTAAACCCTTTCAAACCGTTTGTCCAGTTCTTTCAGGGTCAAATTGATAATGATCGGGCGGCCATGGGGACAGAAGTAGGGATTTTGAGTGGCAAAAAGATTATCAACAAGATTATGCATCTCCTCTTCCGTTAACTTATCCCCGGATTTTATTGCGGCTTTACAGGAATAGGATGCTGCTACTTTGGATTGGATACTGGTGTCCTTGGTCCCGAATTCGTGATAGTGATCCAGGATCTCTTTGATAATTGTGGATTCATTTCCCCAGGCCATGCCTGCCGGAACGGCTTCCAGGGCGATCGTGTTTTTTCCGAATTCCCGCAGACTAAACCCAATTTTTTCTAAAAAGGGAATGACATCCAACAGCATTGAGAATTCCATCACCGACAATTCAACAATCTGGGGAAACAGGAGTTGCTGCCCCTTCCAGGGCTGTTCGGACATTGCTTTCATTGCATTATCATATAGAATACGCTCGTGGGCAACGTGCTGATCGATGATTACCAGGCCGGATTTGACCTGTGTAATAATGTATTTGTTATGTAATTGATAAAGCGGAACATCAGTACGGTAATCAACCCGTGATTCGGGTAATCCCTGTTCCACAAAACGTCGTGCCCGCTCAGTCCATTGTCCGCCCGGTCTTCGCTGGGAAAAATGTAGTGGTATTTCGGTCTGGTTTTCCGGATCTGTCTGGGGAAAACTTTGAAAATCGCGATTGCCTGAAGAAAATTGTGCTTCAATCATATCGTTTCCCGGACTCGCTTTTTCCGGATCAGACGGCCTCATCCGGTCAACCGGTAAGGGTGCGTAATAATGTTCGGGAGCAAAGCGGGTCAAATCCGGAATCACGTCCATAATTTCTTTTAATCCCGATTTAACGCTGTCCTCCAGAAACCGGTAAACAGTGTTTTGTTCCTGAAATTTCACCTCCATTTTAGTAGGATGAACATTTACATCCACGGCGGCCGGATCCAGTTCCAAATGCAGGCAATAAAAGGGATATTCGCCACGGCTAATGAGATTTGAGTAGGCTGAAGCAATCGCGTGATTCATCAGCCGGTCACTGATAAAACGCTTATTGACAAACAGGTACTGATCACCATGACGTGCCCGAACCAGATTCAGGTTCCCGATATAACCGCTCAGCGTCATTCCTGTTCTGGCCTCATCAACCCGGATTAAATTATTCCGGTATTCACTGGAATACAGATTGACGATTCGATCGATCTGCTTCTCCGGGCGCAGACGGAATACATCTTTATCATTATGAATCAATGTAAATTGTACCTGCGGATGGATCATGGAAAACTTGCGGACTATTTCAATAATGTGACGAAATTCCACATCGCTGCTTTTCAGAAATTTTCGCCGTGCCGGAATATTAAAAAACAGGTTTTTAATCGAAATATTTGTGCCCGGGATGGCCGCAATCGGTTTGATTTCCCGGAAACTGCCACCTTCAATCCGAAGTTCAAAACCGCTTTCAGCAATTTTTTCGGTACTGATGGCATTGACAATCGCCACTGCGGCAATGCTCGCCAGTGCTTCCCCGCGGAAACCCAATGTACGTATCGCCATCAGGTCTTCCGACGTGGCAATTTTACTGGTCGCATAGCGCTCAAAGGCAAGCAGCAGGTCGTCTTTGCCCATGCCATCACCGTTATCAATGACCTGGCAGAGTGACTTACCACCGCTTTTTATCACAATCGTGATTTCGCTGGCACCGGCATCGAGACTGTTTTCAACAAGTTCTTTGACGATAGACGCCGGTCGCTGGACAACCTCGCCGGCGGCGATTTTATTGGTAAGCTGATCAGACAGGATTTTAATTTTCGACATACATTACATTTCGGTGATTGTTTTTTCCACCCGGTTCATGATTCTCCGGACGATACGCTGACCATCACTTTTTATTTGGCTAACCTTCATCTTCATTGATACGATATATTCCCGATCCTCAATCCCGGCCAAATTGATCAGGACATTCAGACCGGCACCATTGATAGCGGTATCCGCCGAAAGCGCTGCTACCCCGGCATCACTGATCGAATTTTTATTCCCGTACTTTGATACGATTTCCGTCAAATCCAACAGTTTCAAACTGGTTTCCATAACCTGCAGGGGAACATTCGCGGCATTTTTCGTCGCATTCTGTATGGCAGCACTTCGTTTTGCTTTGTCCTCGTCGGTCTTTTTTGGCAAACGAAAACAGTCCATGAGCGCATTGAAAGCAACGGTATCAAGATCCACCAGGCGCAAAAGTGCATCTTTCAATTTCTGAGACTGAACGGCCACATCATTCATCTGTTTATTATAACGTTCATAGCCCTTTTTACCATGGGTCAGGTTAGCAACCATTGCTGTCAGACTGGCGGCCAGTGAACCGCTCAGCGCGGCCACACTACCGCCTCCCGGTGCGGGAGAATCCGAAGAAAGTTCGTCGGCAAATTCACGAGTTGTCATTTCCACCAGGGACTTTTCAAATTCTATAAATTGATACTCAATGATCTTTTTCCGGGGATCGAATTCAGATACATCATTCAGGCCTAGCGACTGGATTGCTGTGCGGATTATTGATTCTTCGGGAATACCCCGGCATTTTCCCTGGGACTCCAGAAAGTAATTCCCCGCCATTAGCATGGCTTCCAGGGGAATCAGACCGACAATTTCCGAACCTGTCACCCGCAGTCCCATCTTATTTGCTAATTTTCGGATCTCTTCAAAAACTATATGAGGCGGTGTGATTTTATAATTGGTCAGGTTAATCGACACCTGGGCCATTTTATACTCATCAATATACCAGCCTACTGCTTTGGTTTCTTTCAGCAAACCGGGCTGGTTTAATGCAATACCATTTTCACCATAAAGTATCGATCCGTTTTTATCCCGTTTTGCCCGTCCTTTTTCCCGAATTGTAAGGGCAATTTCGCTGGCCAGTTTCCGATCTGTGGTATTCAGATTGACATTGTAGGCTATCAGAAATTCACGAACTCCCATCACGGTCGCTCCGGATTTGGGATTGAACTCAGCATTTCCATAATCGGGCTGCCAGTTTGGATCTTTCAGTTTATCAGCGAGTCCTTCATATTCACCGGAGCGGATTGTTGCTAAATTCCGACGATCCTCTTTTCGGGCTGATTTTTCATAGAGATAAATTGGAATGTTTAGTTCATCCGCCACCTTTTTTGCCAATTCGTGAGATAATTGAATGCATTCTTCTTCGGTAATTCCGGAAATTGGCACCAGCGGACAGACATCCGTTGCACCCAGACGGGCATGGGCACCGCTGTGTTTGCGCATATCGATCAGCTCGGCCGCTTTGGCAATCCTGGCAAACGCACCCTTCAGGATCCCCTGCTTGGTTCCGATAAAGGTCACAACAGTACGGTTGGTGTCTGCACCGGGATCGACATCCAGCAATTTCACTCCATCAATTGATTCGATAGCATCGGCAATGGCCTTGATCACGTTCAGATCACGACCTTCACTGAAATTCGGAATACATTCGATTATCTCTGGCATGAATTACTCTCCATTCAAGTATTAACGAATACCATTCAAATATAACAATAAAAAGAGAACCACAAACAGAAGTACCAACAGCCACCAGAAAGAACGGCGGATCAGTTTCTTTGGATTATGGTGCAAGCGTTGAAAATGAATTCGTTTTCCATCACTATCGGGATTTTTTTGGCCAATGGAAAAAACACGTTTTTGATAGCGAACCATTATGCACCCCCAAATAATCTTGAAAAGAAATTTACGAAGGGATAAATAAATGCACCAAGAATTGAGATCCGGGTCAACATTCCAAACAGGATCAACCCCATCAGGACAAAGGGCCCGTAACGCTCAAGATATTCATAAATATATTCATATTGTGGTGGTAATATTCCATACAATATCTTCGACCCATCTAATGGTGGAACTGGCAGTAAATTAAAAATCGCCAGGGCCAGGTTGATCTGTAAACTGAATTTAATCATGATGTAGATCGGTTGCAGTATATTCTCCGGTAAAAAATTAAAACTGCCTGCATGGAATGTCCGTAACAATAATCCACTGGCAAATGCCAAGAGCATATTAGCTCCCGGACCGGCAATGGAAACCAGCAGCATATCTCGTTTGGGTTCTTTGAAATAGCGCGGGTTGACCGGCACTGGTTTCGCCCAGCCGAACCGCACCAGGAAAATCATCAGGGTCCCAATTGGGTCCAGATGAACCAGTGGATTCATCGAAAGCCGGCCAGCCTGTTTTGCCGTTGGGTCACCCAGTTTATAGGCGATCCAGCCATGGGAAAATTCATGAAAGGTCAGCGCTAGTAAAATCGGGGGTGCGAGTAAAATTATATATTGCAAGTTCATTGCCACCTCGGGTGAAATGTTCGATGTTGTTCAATCAGGTATTCCCGATCCAAATGTGTATAAATTTGCGTCGTCGATATATCGGAGTGTCCCAGCATCTCCTGGACAGCTCGAAGGTTTGCGCCGCCTTCCAGTAGATGGGTCGCAAAAGAGTGTCGAAATACATGAGGACTAACCTGTTTTCGGATTCCCGCCAACTTAACATATTGCTGAATAATTTTCCAGACTCCCATTCGGGATAGTGGCGTTCCCCGCATATTTAAAAAAAGAATATCGCCACTTTTCGTCGATCTCAGCAGAAGCGAGCGTACGGCACTTATGTAATTTTTCAGGTATTTTTTAGCCCGGTCGCCAAAGGGAACAATGCGCTCTTTCGAGCCTTTCCCAATCACCCGGATTACATTATGCTGAAAAAAGATGCTGTTCATTTCCAGGGTTGTCAGCTCCGACACACGCAAACCCGTGGAATAGAGTGTTTCAATGATTGACCGATCACGGATACCCTTATTTGTATTAATATCTATGGTTTCCAAAATCGCTTCAATTTCGTTTAAATCCAGTATTTTCGGCAATCGGGCTGGCAAACGGGGAGACTGCAGCAACTCAGCCGGATTGGTTTGGACTATATTCTCTCCCATCAGGAATTTGTGAAAAGAGCGAATCGAAGAAAAATTCCGGGAAAGGCTGCTGGCAACCAGCCCAATATCCGCCAGAGTATTGATAAATTTCTGGATAGTATTGATATCGATCTGATCAGGACGCTTAACGCCTTCTTCTTGAAGATACACGCAATAGCGGTCCAGATCGTTCCGGTAAGCATCAAGAGTATTTCCAGAAAGATTACGTTCTATAGTGAGATAATTGATAAAATCTTGAACTAAATGTTGCATTCACAGAATTACCTATCATTCATGATCGCAGACAGACTGCTCCAGAAGATCACATAAAATATGCCCGATTGCGATGTG
>JAFGXZ010000203.1 GCA_016936335.1 Fidelibacterota bacterium | reverse complement strand
CACCATATTGCAGATTTCAGTTCCACTATGATCAATTTTCTCAACCTTAAGTGGTCCCAGACGGTTGTACAAAGCCATTTTAGTCGATGTAGAACCGGGATTTATTGCAAGGACAACTTCATTTTGCATTTTTGTTTTCCTACAGTTATACCATTTTCGTTCCATTATTTTTACAAAAGTAATGCCACAGTGATTATCCTCGGTAACTGTCGATTCGGAACAACTAAACAGGAGCCAATATTCCAAGATAAAATAACCCATTCCCAAATTCAGCAAACCAGGATCACATATTTGTGCTTTGCCCTTAGCCGTCAAAATATTAAATTGCTGCCTAGATGGTTACTCAAGTTTACTTCATCTCAGATATTCATCTTCATTGCTATCATTCCGAATCGGAAAACCGTAAAAAAGCATATCTGTTTGATTTTTTCAATGAAGTCAAAGAGAAAAAAGCGATTCTTTATATCGTAGGTGACATGTTCGATTTTTGGTTTGAATACAAACATGTGATCCCACGGCATTTCTTTAAAGTATTGCGTTTGCTTCAGGAAATGGTCGAAGCGGGATGTAAAATTCATATTCTGGCGGGAAATCACGATTACTGGTTTAAATCTTTTTTTCCTGAGGAACTGGGAATTGAATTTCATCCGGACCCGGTGGAAGCAACGTACGACGAAAAATCCTTTTATATCTATCATGCCGACGGCATCCTGAAAAGGGATCATGGTTATCGTCTTTTAAAAATGATCCTGCGTAACCGGTTTTTTATATTCCTGTTTCGTTTGATTCATCCCGAAATTTCGTTTGGAATTGCGAATTATATTTCCAGCAAAAGCCGACATATGACCCTGCGTGATCCAAACCTGATTGAAGAAGAACGCCGGGAATTGATCGAATACGGACAAAAGATCGTCGAAAAAGGTTATGATTATGTCGTCACCGGTCATTTTCATTTACCCACCGATCACCAATATAAAAGTGGTAAACTGATTAACCTGGGTGACTGGATTCGTTATTTTACATTCGGCTATTTTGACGGCCAGAATATGCGACTATGTTACTGGGACCGGGATTCCCTTAAAAAATCACTTTAAGTGAATCCTAATTTTTGCTTGACATAAAGGCATAAAAATTCTAATATCAAAATGTCAAATTATAGAGTGAAATCAACTATGAAAAGATTAATTTACCTGCCCATTGTTCTGTCTATCTTCGTATTTATGGCCTGCAGCTCAAAGATTGCGACCATTACCGAAGAAGATGTAGAAGAGTTACGCGTGGATTACAACAAGGGTAACCTGGAAACCATCAATAATATGATGGCTGTCTATACTGACCCAACTCAACCCATTGAAACCCGGATTGCCGTGCTTCAGGTGATGGCGGAGACCAAACATCCGGACGCCATGAAAATTATCCATGATTTCATGGCTCAGGGAGTCGGTTTGAATTATGGTCTGCTGACGGCGACCGCCAATGCTCTCGCTGCCAATCCGACGCCGGAAAATGTCGATGCCATGGTCAACGGATTGATTTCAGCACAACGTAAATACATCGAATTCCGCTCTGCAGTCATGGCCAAACTGGAAACCACGGATATTACATTGCAGGTTGAACAACTGCTGAATATATATCAGACGGAAAAAGAAAATTACGCGCTGATGCAGGAATCACTAACCCGGGTACTTGGTTCTACCGAAGACGACAAGGTCGTTCCGATTTTAATAAATATTGCCAAGGATAGAACCGTCAGTGTATCTGTTCGTTCTCTGGCACTTGAGATTTTAGGAAAAAAACAGCATCCGCTGGTTACCAAAACCTTTATTGAAATGCTCGGTAATCCCGAATCCCAGCAACAGATCAAGGATTTTGCCCTGCAGGCTATCGGAGATATTAAGCAAGCCGATGTTATTCTTGCGCTGCTGGAAACCTTCAATGCCGGGAAAGATGAGTATTTTCAAATGACTGAAATCCTGACCCGAGCATTGGGAAATTTTTCCGATCCGGCTGTAGTTCCCACACTGGTGGAAATTACCCGGAGCACCGATTTTCCCCTGAAAACCCGGAAAGATGCACTCGTTGCACTGACAAAATTCAACGATCCAGAAATATTCAAACAGTTACTGCCTATGATGGAAAATCCCCGAAATTATGTTCTCTTCGATGAAATGACCGCGATGGCATCCGCCCTTGGTGATGCGGAAGCATTCAATGAACTTCGGCAAAAAGCCTTCGAAGCCCAACGAAAAGCAATGGTGACACCATGAAAAAAACAACGTTAGTACCACTAATTCTGATAATATTCAGTCAATTGGCATTTTCACAAAAGAAATCTGGAACTACGGTATCGCAGAAGTTTTTTGAAGTTGACCAGGATATTGAATCTCTGCGGAAAGAGCTGGCCGACGTCCGTAAGCAGATGCGGGAATTAGAAATCATGGTTTCAATACCGGAAATCCGCAAGGAAATCAATAATCTGATCCAGCTGCCTGAAATGACCCACGAAATTATTCTCAATAACGGTACCGTGGTCAAAGGTAAAATTATCCATGAGGATATAGATCGTATTGTAATTCAAACTCAAATCGGACAGTTGACGTTATCGAAAAACAGTATCAAGCTAACCCGTAAAGCCGATCTTCCAAAAGCCAACTGTATCATTGACGGACCAATCGTTGATCAGGTTCATGAAAACAAGCGGGTATTTAAGGGAAAAATCAAAAACGATGGTGTTCGGCGAGCCGATTTTGCCCGCATTATTTTTTATTTATACGATGAAAGTACTACTCTTCTTGCATCAGACTCTGTTCTTATATCTGGAAATTACCACATGTATAAAAGCGGTGTACAGACAGATGCAACCATTGAACCGGGACGAACATTCACTTTTGAGTGCGAGGTCGATATTCCGCAGGATGCTAAAGTCAGTTACTATATTAAAAAAATCAGATGGGACGAATTTGACTGATAGTACACACGACCTTTAAATCCGCATTAATAAAGGAGCGTAACAACTTGGTACAAGGATTTGAAAAACGGACTTGCCACAGATTTGAGATTCCAAATTCCGCATTGATGTATAAGAAGATTGGGCTTTTCCGACAAAAAAAATATGAAAACACCATTCGTCTTTATAATATCAGTAAAGGCGGCCTGTCCTTTGCCTGTGATGAGGAATTAAAAAAGGGTAAATCGATTATTATTAAGCTGTTTATCCCTAATGAAGACCCCTTGGAACTCCTGTCGCAGGTATGTTGGCAAAAGGATTCCAGCGATGGCTACAGTCTGGCGACCGGTGTTATCTATATGCCTTTTGGCAAAGGCGTAAATATGAATCCTTCCGAATCACTGGACCGTTTGCGTGAACTAGATAAGAGATATGTCAAAGACCGATAATTATTTTCCCTATATTCAATAATTAATACTTAAATACAACATTGCATTTCTTTATATTTAACCGGGTGCAATGATAAAAAAACTACAGGGACAAATTGATGATCGATAAGAAACGAATCCTGATTGTCGATGACGATGAACAAATCAGGATGATTCTTGGCGAATTTCTGACGATGCAGGGGAATGAATTCGAAACCGCCAGTGACGGGCTGGAGGCTTTAGCCAAAGTAAAACTGGACATAGATTTAGTTTTAATGGACGTCAACATGCCAAATATGGACGGTTATGAAGTCATCCGACGAATTCGTTCGGAGCCGGAATATCGAGATTTACCCATAATAATGGTAACAGCGATGGCCAGCCGGGAAGATCGCCTTCGGGCTGTCAGAGCCGGTGCGAACGATTTTATTGCCAAACCAATTGATCAGACCGAGCTGGAAGTTCGCACCATGTCGCTGTTAAGAATGAAAGACATTCAGGATACGATCAAACGTCATAAATCGGAGTTGGAAGATAAGGTTCAGCAGCGCACTGCAGCACTTCGGAAATCCCTGGATGAGATGGTTGATGCCCAGAGGAAAACTTATGATGCCTATCTGGACACCATCCGGCGTCTGGCAATTGCGGCAGAGTATCGGGACGAAGGGACGGCGGCACATATTATGCGCATGAGTAATTATGCCGCTGTACTTGCCAAAGGATTAAATTTTTCTCCGGGACAGATCGAAATTGTACTCCAGGCCAGCCCAATGCACGATGTGGGAAAAATCGGTATTCCCGACGGTATTTTATTGAAAAAAGGGAGTCTGGAAGACAAAGAATGGGAAATCATGCGACAGCATACAATAATCGGTTCACGGATTTTACAGGAATCCCGATCTGACTTTCTAAAAGCCGGTGAAGAAATCGCAGCAACCCACCATGAAAAATGGGACGGCAGCGGATATCCAAAAGGATTAAAAGGCGAAAATATTCCACGCCTTGGCCGGATCTGTGCTGTAGCCGATGTCTTTGATGCGCTAACCACCAAGCGACCATATAAAGAAGCATTCTCAAATGAAGAAGCGTTTGACATTATCAAAAAAGGCCGGGAAACCCATTTCGATCCCGAAGTCGTTGATGTCTTTTTTGATAAAATTGCTGAAATTGAGACAGTTCAAGACAAATATCACGAAGGCAGTATCGAGATGGAAACGATCGATTTTGACCGACTCCGATATTAGACCACACCTACCTGCATCAATATCTATTCTGTTAGCAGCATTTCCGGATTGATGACATTCGATTGATACTTTTTCTGGGCAGAGAGCAGACGCAGCTTCTGGGCATGAAAGGCCGCAACAAACTCTTCCGGAAACTGATCATCACTGTAGATTTCTTCAACCCGGGCGAGTTTCTGAAGCAGTTTATCAATACGGATGGCAAACAGCTGACGATACAATTCCCAAGAAAAGGATTTTTTTAACACCGTTTCAAATAAAATCTTCAAATCATTGTACTGCGGAATATATCCAACTGGTGTAGTAATCGCTTTATAATCTCTATGAATTCTGCCTTCCGCCCATAAAATCCAGATTTTTTTATCAATTTTATTCGTCAGATAATTACCCGAAGTATCTTTTAAAAAGTAATTCGTTGAAAAGATCAGCGGTTTCTTTTTCAGACGTTTCCCAAAATCGAGATGGTTTTGAATATAACGCGGCAGTGGTACGACCACAAAATCAAGATTTGCCATGGGAGAATGCTTGCGTATCCCCTCCTGCCCCAGTGTCGCGGCAGTAGTTTCGGACTCCAGACAGGCACCCAGAAAGACACCGTGATTCCAGTCCAGCGATTGGCATACTGGAACATTCGTATCGGAATCCCGACCTCCGTAAATAATTCCTTCAATTTGAACCCCGTCAGGATTTTCCACCTCCGGATCAACGTTATCCAGTTCACTCAAGCGAATAGTGTATCGGGCATTTTTATGTGCAACAGGTATTTCTTTTCCATTTTCATCTTTTTTACCCCGTTCATACTTGCCAAAGTGATTCAAGCCGGTTTCCGGCGCCTTCTGCCCCATTCCGATCCAGT
>JAFGXZ010000019.1 GCA_016936335.1 Fidelibacterota bacterium | reverse complement strand
GCTCCTGTAAAAACGTGGATGTTTGTTCTGAAGTTTACCCAAGACGAACAATCAGACTTGGGTTATATGATCCGGCTGCGGCCGACCCTGAGCATTTTCGAAGAAATCATATGCTCCCTGTATGAAATTCAAAAAAGGGAATGCCTCTCTCAAAAGGATTTGTTACCGCAGCTGCAATGGGAAACGATATTGACCAATGAAGATCTGGAGCCCAGAGAGCGGATCGGGCAAATCCGAATAGCCGTTATCCGACGCCGGTTCCCGCTATATTCTATCCATAAAGAAAATGTCGAGACGGTGCTTCGCCAGATTTCTCTGCCGGAAAACGCCAGTATGCATTACGATGACACCTTTGAGAAAAAGGAGTTGCGACTGAATTGGCGCCTTGAAACACAAGCCGATATAAAAAAAATGACCGATTTTTATACCGATGATGCCATTCGAAAAATTCAGCACCTGCTGGATACGCTTTAGATGAACTATAACCATCAATTTCGACGAATATATATTAGCGAATCATCATTGCAGGATTCTGTCACTCAGGAAATCCTTAATAAAATGCCTAGCCGTATTCAGCGGATTATTCCCGATACTTATTCTTTTGCCGAAGAGGTTCGTGACCTTGATCCCAAGACAGTCCTGCTGCTGACCCGCTCAAAAGGGGATATTGTCAACGGGTGCCCCGGTACAGATGACAGTTATTTATGTTGTAATTACCAGGTAATTAACCAGACCCAGAACTGTCCGATGCATTGTAGCTATTGCATTCTGCAGTTTTATCTGAATCAGCCGGCAACGGTTCTTTATACGAATTATGATGAAATATTTATAGAGTTAAAACAAAAAATGCTTCGACAATCCAAACGCTTCTTCCGGATTGGAACAGGAGAACTGGCTGACAGCCTGGCAATTGACGGCTCGGTTCTATTTGCAAAGCAGGCAATCCGGGTATTTTCCGAAATACCCAATGCATTGTTGGAGTTGAAATCCAAAACTACCAATATTCACGATCTATTACAAATAGAACATAATGGACACACGGTCCTGGCCTGGTCGCTGAATCCTCAGGAAATTATTCGTCAGAATGAATTGAAAACGGCGCAATTGATTCAGCGTTTGACTGCCGCCCGAAAAGCAGCCGAGGCCGGATATTTATTAGCATTTCATTTTGATCCAATCCTGTTTCATCCTCATTGGAAAAAATTATATGGTGAGCTGATTGATGAACTGTATTTGCACATTGATCCGGAACGGATTGCCTGGATCAGCATGGGTTCTCTGCGTTTTCCGCCATCTATGAAAGAGAAAATCATTGACCGTTATCCCAATACGGCCATTCCATATGCTGAAATGGTACGTGGTATGGATGGTAAACTGCGTTATGCCCGACCGTTGCGGTTGCCAATGTACCAATTGATATATCAGAAGCTCACAGCAGTGTCTAATCCGCCCTTTATCTATTTTTGTATGGAGAGTCCTTTGATCTGGAAAGAAGTTTTTGGAAAAGCACCAGATAGTAACGCTCACCTGGACTTTATGTTCGCCGAGAACCTCTATCAACGCTTCCCTGGTCTGATACCTGAAGAACCCCGCCGAATTAATTATGACGAGGGTTTTTCACTGGATCAACTGCCGGATTGATAATGAGGGAATCGGTTATTCGGAAATAAAACGTTTTTTAAATTCCGGGTTCCGGAGTATTTCTTTTAACCAGAACAGCCCGATCAGAGTTTTGGCGTCGGTAATTTGACCGTTCAGAACCAGTTCAAATACCTTTTCAGTGGAAATTTCCATAATTTCGATTGTTTCATCGTCATCTGCTACAAGTTTGCGTTCCTGCAAATTGCCGGCCCAAAACAGGTGGAGCAGCTCATCACTGTAGCCGACACAGGTGTGAATCCGGCACACCGGTTTTAGTGAATTCGGATAATACCCGGTTTCTTCAGCCAGTTCACGTCGGATAGTTTCTTCCGGTGATTCTCCGGGATCAATTTTCCCGGCTGGTAATTCAAGCATAACCGCAGCGACCGGGTAGCGATACTGCTTCACCATGAGAATATTGCCGTTTCCCAGATAGGGGATTACAACCGCAGCGCCGGGATGTTTAATATATTCCCGGGTAGACTGATTTCCGGTTGGCAGCAGAACAGTATCTTTATAAACGGTTAACAGGCGACCGGAAAATACACATTTAGAATCTATGGAGGACTCTATGAAGTCTTTTTTGCTGTTCATAAGATGGTGCCTATAATTTAGGTGGATTTATTAAAATGTATTGAGGAGGATGGTCCAAATAAGGGAGAAGTTCCCGTGGATGGAGGGAATTAATTGGATGGATTTATCTGACAATGGATTGTTGACAGATCCAATCAATGGATCATCCTCCTCGTAGAATCGGATTATTCAAAAAACATTCTGGGAATAAAATGCGAAATCGCTTACGTAGAGAATTCCATCTGTTTTAACGTCTAAATATAGTAAATATTTTATTAAACTGAACAAAATTTTCTCCGGTAATTGTACATATAACAGGAAAGGTATTTTTACTCAATCAATTCAGGATGTGGCAATAATCGATAGCTATCTCAATGAGTTACTCTGGGAAACACATCAAACTGGACCAACCATAATCCAATAATGGTGTATCAATTTTTTGAACACCTGAAGACATTGCACCGATAGAGTAAAAACATTGATGATTAACATATAGAAACGTCAATGAAAAAATCCTTTCCAGCATTTCCTTGAATATTGTGGTAAAATATGATAATTTTCAGGCTGTTATGATTGTTTTGCTAATAATAAATAAAAGAGGTAAATATGTCTAAATATGTTTATATGTTTGGTGCCGGAAAAGCCGAGGGAAAGGCGTCCGACAAGAATTTGTTGGGCGGCAAAGGTGCGAATCTCGCCGAGATGAACCTGATTGGCGTTCCGGTTCCGGCTGGTTTTACTATTACCACCGAAGTGTGTACAATCTATACCAATGAAGGCAAAGACAAGACCGTCGCCTTGATCAGAGAACAGGTCGAGGCTGGAGTAAAGCATATTGAAAATATTATGGGAGCGAAGTTCGGAGACCGTGATGATCCGTTATTGGTTTCTGTACGATCCGGCGCACGCGCATCGATGCCCGGGATGATGGATACGGTCCTGAATCTTGGTCTCAATGATGATGCTGTTGCCGGTCTGGCAAAAAAGTCTGGTAATGCGCGGTTTGCCTGGGATTCCTACCGTCGTTTTGTACAAATGTATGGCGATGTTGTCCTTGGGATGAAACCGGAAAGCAAAGAGGATATCGATCCCTTTGAAGAAATTATTGAAGGTATTAAAGAGAGCAAAGGCGTCGAAAACGATACGGAGCTGACCGTTGAAGATTTAAAAGACATGGTTTTAAAGTTTAAGGCAGCAGTAAAAAAAGTGACCGGACATGACTTCCCAAGCAACCCATGGGACCAGCTCTGGGGCGCAGTTGCGGCGGTATTTGGCTCCTGGAATAATGAACGTGCGATTGTTTACCGTCGGATGGAAGGTATTCCGGTTGAATGGGGTACCGCCGTAAATGTTCAGGCGATGGTCTATGGCAATATGGGCGATAATTCTGCAACCGGTGTTGCTTTTACCCGGGATGCCGGAACTGGTGAAAATATTTTTAATGGCGAATACCTGATCAATGCTCAGGGCGAAGATGTAGTAGCCGGAATTCGGACACCTCAGCAGATAACTCTTGAAGGTTCTAAGCGTTGGGCAAAATTGGCAACAGTGTCGGAAGAAGACCGGAAAGCAAAATATCCGTCCCTGGAAGAAGCCATGCCAGTGGTTTACAAGCAACTCTGTGATGTTGAAACCAAGCTCGAGAATCACTACAAAGATATGCAGGATTTGGAATTTACCATCCAGGATGGACGGCTGTGGCTG
>JAFGXZ010000202.1 GCA_016936335.1 Fidelibacterota bacterium | reverse complement strand
GATATGTCATCCTCAAGGTTCGGATGCCATTCCAGTATAATGCCGTTGCCGTCATTGTACGGACGAATGCCATGGGCGACTGGATCAGTCGGATCAGACTTTGTTACCCAAACAGGTGCAGATGGAGCATTGGGATCTTCGATACTTTCACCGCATCCGTTCAACAGGACAAGTATCAGGAGAAGCAGGAGTTGTAAAAACAATGGGCGCATAATTAAAATTCCACGATACTTCCGATTCGGTGGATTACCCCGAGATCGTGGTTTAAAAATGAATAATCAATGTAAATAATTCGATTCATAACCTTAAAATTTAAACCTAATCCCGTTGTTAAACCAGAATTAATTAAGCCTGCACGAATATTTAACCGGTTTTTTATTATACATTCCAAACCATACCGGTTCTTATCATCATAGCGGTATTCCTTTTCAATGCCAAAATTCAGCAGAATATCATACGCAGTAATTGCTTGCTCGTAGCCGAAGGAAAGGACTGGGTATATTTGTATTTCGTCCTGACGCTTTGTGTTCCAGTAAATAATTGTACCGGTCACATCCCGCAGCGCAAAGCCGATACTGATTTGTCCCATTTTTGATAATTCAAAGACTTCTTCACCGTTGAATCGAAGACGGCCACCAAGATCGATGCCCAGACCGTACCCTTCGACATTGTAGAGTTTTTTATGAATGAATTTAAAATTAACACCCAATGGAATTTCCAGAGTAAACCGTGAATAGCGCCAACCAAGACTGATTGATCTGGATATGAAATGCCCAAAGCTCAGGTAAACTGCCTGTTCAAGATCATTGAATGTATCAAAAGGATAATCATTTAATGCCAGTATTGAATCTCTGCGGGTTTCCGGGTCAGTTACCTGGCGTAATATATCGGGACGAATGGGTATATCATCGACACTGTACCGAATCCAATTCAGCGAAGCTGCAGTATTTTTTGATATTGGTGCAGCAAAACCGGCATAATTATGATTGGCCAGCCCGAATTGAGATGTGTACATCAGACCGACCTGCGGGCTGCGGATATAGCCAATCCCAGACGGATTGCTGATGAAAGAAGTAATGCAAAGATCCAGAGCGCCAAGACTGTTGCCCATTGCCTGAGCCCGGGCACTGACACCGTTTTCCAGAAAAGCATCGGCGTATTCACCACTGACAACCAGTGAGGATAACATTACGACCGATAATATGATTCGAAAAAATTTCATTAGCGAGCTTTGGCTGTTTTTCCGATTTTTGTCACAGTTTTACTTTTATTTTTAGCGATCATTTTATAAAAATAGACTCCGTTGGCGATGAAGTTGCCGTCATTATCCAAACCATTCCAGAGCACTTCATGATAACCACCTTCATTCATATCGAGTCCGGTACTGTATATCGTTGATTCTTCCAGGATTTTAATGAGTCGCCCGGATGTTGTATATATTTTTATTTTGAAGTCATCAACCCTTTGGGTCAGTTCATAAATAAACACGGTCCGGTCTTTGAACGGGTTCGGATAATTTCCGTAATCAATCAGTTTCAATTCGTCACTGACAATAAAAATGATTTGATCAACGGTACTATTACCGGCCGCATCTTTTATAATGACTTCGATATCGTGGTCACCATATGTCAATTCCGGACGGAACTGGGCCGATACATAATTTCCGTTTGCCAGTGTATCAGGAATATTCAAATCTGTAAAATTTACGATGGTTCCATCCAGGAACACTTTCAATCCTGTTTTGTCAAAGGATACGCCGTTCTGGTCTTCGGCGATAATGGATATGTTTGGTTTCCTGGAGACGTAGGAATTCTGAAAAAATTGCTGGCCATCCAGGCTCAACTCCAGACGAGGCGGTTCGGTATCCCGTGATTTAATTAATGTAAACTGCCCGTAGTAGGATGACTCGGTAATGTAGCTTTTCTGCTGATGCTGGGTGGGTTGCGCGATCCATATTTTAAGATAAGGATTCCACCGTGCGATCGACACATCGTTATTTATCGTATCAGTAGTAAATATTTCGACGCGCATGGGCTTCAACAGAGTGTCAGGAATATTGGGTATCGAAATATCAACACTTTCGAACAATCCTCCAGGCATGCCGTTCTCAATTGAAAACTGGGGCTGATTTGAGTTTTGTGAAATAGTCTTCCGGGTAACAGCTAAGACACTTGAGTCATTTATACTGTTAGGGCCAATTAAAACGGAATACTGACCGAATCTTAATGTATCATTAGTTGTACCATTCAGGCTGGTGCCGGTTGCTGGCAATACCGGAAAAGTATTGATATAAAGGGAATCAATAAGTGTATTATTCGATTCACTCAGTTCATTAATTTTATTATCCGGATCCAATACAACTTTGAATTTTTGCATGTCTGAACCTAGTACTCCGGGAAGTGAACACATGGATTTGCGGTTAGGTAACAGCAGAATCTCAACTGAATTGAAAAGAAGTTTGTCACTGTTGGATATTTTATAGGCAGTGATATCCGTCTCTAATGTGTCATCACCATTATAATTTACTTCAACGATTAATTCAGGGAATATAATTCCGCCCTGTGAAATACTCAATGCTGAAAGATCAGGATTCTGTTTTATTTTAATGGAAAATATCGCGCTGGTTGTTTGATTTTTGGTATTATCAATAGCCACAAACCGGACACCGATCAATTTCCCTGCCGTACCGATTTTTATCGGAGTCTGCAAAGACCAACGGTTCGGCTCTGCAGTATCCTGAATCATATTAGATCCAATGATGACCGAGGGATTACTAAAACTGGTAACGAACTCAATTCCGTTTTCATCAAGATATTCGTATGCACTTGTTGTATCCAATTCACAAATCATGGAATCAATATTCGCTAATTCTGTTCGGATTGAAATCGTGAAATCTTCATTATCTTCCGGCAATTCCGGCTGAACATTGAAATTGTAGAAGTTCAATCCCTGAATACTTAATAATGTGACACCGTGACCATCAT
>JAFGXZ010000201.1 GCA_016936335.1 Fidelibacterota bacterium | reverse complement strand
TTTACCAAAGAACTTTTTTAAAAATACTTCGATGGTAACCTTCAATTCGGCAAAGGTCACATTTTCATCGACATAAAGACCTTCGACTTGGTGGAACACGCAATAGCTACGCGGATTGATTGCCTCGTTGCGATAAACCCGACCGGGAGCCAGTATCCGGATAGGTGGCTTCTGTTTCATCATCGTGCGTATCTGAATTGGTGATGTGTGCGTTCGAAGCAATATATTATCATCAATAAAAAAAGTATCCTGCATGTCCCGGGCCGGATGATTGGGGGGAAAATTCAACGCCTCAAAATTATAGAAATCCGTTTCGACTTCCGGTCCGAACTCTATCCCAAATCCCATTTCCCGAAAAATCTCACAGATTCTGTTCATGGTCTGTGTCACCGGATGTAAATGCCCCTGTTTAAAGGGAAATCCCGGTAAAGTATAATCAAAACCCGAATCGACACGATCCAATTCCGCCAGTCGATCCGTGATCTTCTGAATACCTTCTTCGGCTAATTTCTTCAGAGAATTTAAGACCTTGCCGACAGAACGTTTTTCGTCGGAATCAAGTGCTCCAAAATCACGAAAAAACGATGGAATAATTCCCTTTTTCCCAAGGTACTTTAGCCGTAGATCTTCGATCGACTGAAATGTATTCTGGACATCCGCGAGATCCTTGCTTAATTTGCCACGGGCCTCATTAATGCTTTCCAGAAGGCCCATTGACTAAGCCTTTGCCATTTCAACCAGTTTTTCAAATCCTTCCGGATCTTTGACAGCAATATCTGCCAGTGCTTTGCGATCGAGGTTGACACCTTTGATCTTTAAACTATGAATAAACTTGCTGTAGGACAAATCGTACGGACGCACGGCTGCATTAATACGGGCAATCCATAATCCCCGAAACGACCGTTTTTTTACACGCCGGTCACGATAGGCATACTGCAATGCTTTCTCAATAGCATCTTTGGCATTAACATACAATTTGCTCCGGGATCCACGATATCCCTTCGCCATATTAATCAACTTACGATGTTTTCTATGGTGGGGTACAGAACTATTTGCTCTTGGCATAATTCAACTCCTAACTAATAATCATTTTCTTAATACGCTTTTCATCGACAGCTGCGGCTGTACCGGTTTGTCCCAAATTCCGTTTTCTTTTGGACGATTTTTTTGTCAGAATATGAGCAAAATATGCTTTATTCCGCTTAACTTTTCCCGATCCGGTCAGTTTAAATCGCTTGGCAGCGGATCGTCTTGTTTTCATTTTTGGCATTTCGTTTTTATCTCCTATTTTCCAGTCAGAAACGTTACAATCGTACGCCCTTCAAAAGAAGGCGTTTTATCAACTACGCAAATGTCAGACAGCGTATCTACAATCTTTTTAATCAGATCCTCTCCAACTTCCTTATGCGCCAGTTCGCGCCCACGAAACATCATGGTGATTTTAACCTTGTATCCGTCAGTGATAAACTTACGGATATGGTCAACTTTCATATTCAGATCATGGTCACCGATCCGGGGTCGAAAACGAACTTCTTTCAGTTTGATGACATGCTGTTTCTTCTTGTTCTCACGTTCTTTCATCTGTTGCTGGTACTTGAATTTACCAAAATCCAGTATCTTACAGACCGGTGGATTTGCATCGGGTGATATTTCGACGAGGTCCAGGCCAAATTCCTCGGCTAATGCTAGTGCTTCTCGGGGTGACACTATTCCAACCTGCTTACCATCGGGATCAATGAGACGCACGGATTGCGTGCGAATCTGTTCATTAATACGTAGTTTTTTTTCTATGATCTTCTCTCCTCTATTGTTCGACTATCTCTGTCTCTAATATCGTAATCGCTTCATCCCATGTACAGACAACTTTGTCATTGGACTTACGACGTCGAATAGATACTTTTTTATCCACTGCTTCGCGTTCTCCGATAATAAACATGTAGGGAATCTTCATCAACTCAGCTTCCCTGATCTTGGCACCCATCGTATCGCTTTTACGATTTATTTCAACGCGAATCGACCGTTTCTTCAGTGTCTGATAAAACTCTTCGGCGATGTCATTCTGGTTTTCGGAAATCGGAATGACCATCGCCTGAACCGGCGCCAGCCAAACCGGAAAATCACCCACCGTGTTTTCAATCAGCACACCAACAAATCGTTCAAGCGAACCCATAATGGCCCGGTGAATCATATACGGTTGCTTTTTCTCATTATCGCTGGAAATATACTCCATATTAAATCTTTCCGAAAGATTAAAATCAAACTGAATGGTCGTACATTGCCAGCTGCGATTCAAAGCATCACGGATTTTAATGTCAATCTTCGGCCCGTAAAAAGCGCCACCGCCTTCATCCAGTGAATATTCGACATTTAAAGAATCCAGCGCATATTTCAGGGCATTAGTCGCTTCTTCCCATTTCGCGACTTCACCAACAAATTTATCTTTGGGCTTGGTAGCCACATAAACTTCAAATTCATTGAACCCAAATTTACGAATATAATCAAAGGAAAACTGAACCAGTTTCATGATTTCTTCATTTAATTGCTCAGGAGTACAAATAATATGGGCATCATCCTGGGTAAAACCACGTACACGCATCAAACCATGCAGAACACCGGACAGTTCATAACGATAAACGGTTCCAAGTTCAGCGTACTTAATCGGCAAATCACGATAGCTACGGGTTTTTGCTTTATATATCTGAATATGAAACGGGCAGTTCATCGGTTTGATAAAATATTCATCGCCTTCAATTTTCATGGAATCAAACATGGATTCACGATAAAAGCCAAGATGTCCGCTGGTTTCCCAAAGATTCGATTTCCCGATATGCGGCGTTTGAACCAGTTCATAGCCGCGGTCGATATGTTCTTTTATCCAGAAATCCTTGATAGTCTGAAGCAACATGGCACCCCGGGGATACCAGATCACCAGTCCTGGTCCAACCTGTTCATTAATCTCAAACAGTTCCAGGGATTTACCAAGTTTCCGATGATCACGGCGCTTGGCTTCCTCCAGAAAATTCAGATATTTTTTCAGATCCTTATCTGTAGAGAAAGACGTTCCGTAAATCCGGGTCAGCATTTTATTTTGTGAATCACCCCGCCAATAGGCACCGGCAGTATTTAATAGTTTGAATGCCTTTATCTTGCCGGTAGATGGAATGTGTGGTCCGCGGCAAAGGTCTGTAAAATCGCCTTGGGTATAAACCGAGAGTACTTCATTTTCAGCTATGGATTCTATGATTTCAACTTTATAATTTTCACCCGTTTTCCTGAATTTTTTCACCAGTTCATTACGGGTGAATTCTTCCCGTTTTACTGGAATATCCTGATCAATTATCTCCCGCATCCGGGCTTCAATTTTTTCCAAATCATCTTCGGTAAATGGCATTTCAACATCAAAGTCATAGTAAAACCGGTTTTCAATTGCCGGTCCGATAGTCACTTTGGCTTCCGGAAACAGCTGTTTGACAGCTTGTGCCATGATATGGGACGTGCTATGCAGTAAAATCTCGTGAGCTTCAGGAGATTTATAGGTTATTAATTCGATATTGGAGTTTTCTAAGAGTGGAAAATAAAGATCAACCAGCTGATTGTTGACTTTTGCGGCGAGAGAATTTTGGAAAAGCCCGTCACTGATTGATTTAGCGATATCGGCAACAGTCGTTCCTGTACTCACCGGTACTTGCGTACCATCGGGTAGTGTGACTGTGATCTTCTGTATGGGGCTCAAAATTACTTTCCTTTTTCCTCTCGTTGTTCACTTCAACCTCTGTATTAAATATGAGGCAAACTTCAGTGGGCGATACTGGACTTGAACCAGTGACCCCTTGCATGTCAAGCAAGTACTCTAACCACCTGAGCTAATCGCCCTTTTAAAATAACATTCACAAATATTCAGCAAAGTCC
>JAFGXZ010000200.1 GCA_016936335.1 Fidelibacterota bacterium | reverse complement strand
CTGGAAGACATTGTGGGAGTGACCTTTTCATCCCAGATGCAGGGACTAGTCTGTGTTTCGCGGGAAGGTAAACCGCTTCGCAAGGCAATCTCATGGGTTGACAGCCGTGCCGGCGACATCATGCGTAAAAAAATATGGACAGCTCCGCATGTTCAGGGATATAATATTTTTCGATTAATCAAGTTTCTGCGGATCACCGGCGGGACTCCCAGTTTGGCCGGGAAGGATATTATCGGGAAAATACTCTGGCTGAAAGAACACGAGCCGGATTTAATTGAACAAACCTATAAGTATCTGGACCCAAAAGATTACATTGTTTATAAGATGACAGGTAATTATGTAAAATCTACGGACCTGGCAGTGGTCTGGTGGCTGCTGGATACCCGAAAAAACCGAAACCAGTGGGATCCGAAACTCTGTAAGATGACCGGCATTGAAATGGAAAAACTACCCGAAGTCAAAGCCAGCGGCGAGATTGCCGGTAAACTTACGAAAGAGGCTGCTGAAGCAGTAGGACTCCTTCCGGGGACGCCGATAATCAATGGCGCGGGTGATATATCGGCAGCGGCGTTGGGTTCAGGGGCGGTCGAAGACGGCAGAATGCACATTCGCATCGGTACCAGCGGCGGAATTGCCGGGCATTTTATCAAGCGTAAAATCGATCTTGCCCACTACGCCGGTTGTATCGGCAGCGCCTATCCGGAAAAATACTATCTCGGGCTGGCTGCTCAGGATACCATGGGAATTTGCCTGGAGTGGATCAAGAATAAGGTTATCTATCATGCAAAGGATCTCAAGGATGAATATCACGTTGACAAAATTTACCAGGTCCTTGATAAGCTCATCGAACGTGTCAGTCCCGGCTCTGATGGTGTGATTTTTACACCCTGGATGTACGGTGAACGCTGTCCGTTGAACGACGATACTCTGCGCGGCGGAATCTATAACCTTGGCCTGAACCATACTCGCAATCATATCATCCGGGCAGTCTTTGAAGGGATTGCCATGAATGTTCGCTGGGCACTTGAAGTCATGGAAAAAATGTTTGGTCATGTCGATGAATTGAATTTTGTCGGCGGTGGGGCAATGAGTGATAACTGGTGTCAGATTATGGCGGATATTACCAACCGGACAATTCACCAGGTGACCGATCCGCAACAGGCGGCCGGGAAGGGAGTGGCATTGCTGGCCAGTATCTCTCTGGGGTATATTGAATCCTTTGAAGAGATAGGTAAATACGTTAAAATTAAAAGCAGTTATTATCCCAATCCTGATAACCGGGCGATTTATGACAAGCATTTCAAAGCCTTTAAGAAACTATATAAACTGAACCGAAAATGGCATGCCATGATGAACAGTGATACTAAACCACATTAAAAATTATCGATGGAAGATTTAGCGGAATTCATTGCGGCTGGAATAAATTGTGAAGAACAGCTGATTACTGTCAATGAACAGGTAAAATTGCGGGTGATTACCTTTGAACCATTGATGGATACAAATAATCCGGCGATTATTTTTATATCAGGCTGGATTTCGAGGATATCCGCCTGGAAAGATGTTTTGATCGAAATGAGCCGGGATTTTCAAACGTACTATGTTGAAACCCGGGAAAAAAATTCCTCAGTAATTGATGGAGAAGTTCGTTTTCGGGTTGAGGATTTTGCGCTGGATATTGCCGCCATAGTTGACGCTCTGGATTTGAGAGATGGAACATTTATCCTATGCGGCAGTTCGCTGGGGGCGACTTCAATTATTGAAAGTTGCCGATTTCTGAAACAAAAGCCACTGTGCCTGGTGCTGATCGGTGTTAATGCGGTATTTTACGCTCCGATAATCTGGAAAATCACGATTTTCCTGTTTCCGCCACGATTCTATTTGATCATAAAGCCCGTCATCAAATGGTACCTGCGGAATTTTCGTCTGGATGTCTATAATGACCAGGCACAATATGAAAAATATTGTGGAAATCTCAATGCAGCGAATCCCTGGAAATTGAAAAAAGCGGCACTTGAGTTCATCAGGTACCAAATATGGTCAAAGTTGCCAGGTATCCAAATTCCATCATTAATAGTCAGTGCCTCAAAAGACGAACTGCACGACCATGAAAATATACATAAAATCAGTTCATTACTTCCCGGCAGTAAGATAATTGATCTGGAACTCAACAGCATCAGCCATAGTCCTGCAGTGGTTGAGGAGATCAGGAAGTATATCGGGGAATTATTAAATCAAAATAATGAATAATTATCAGCTCATCCGATTATTTTTAAAAACAATCCAGTGAAATATCAAATATTCAAAAATAATTCATATCAATCCCAATTATTCCTATATTGACATTCCCATGGTTCTTCCGTAAAATGCTATAAGGCGTTTTTTAATATCAGGAACAACTTTTCTCTTGCGTTATATGGCACATCATACATCAGGATATCATTATGAAGATACTGCGAAATCCATGTTCATTCGTCCTCTTTTTTCTCTTTGGGATCGTCTTTGCGCAGGAGTCTGATTTCGATGAATGGCTGGAATTAGATCTTAGTGAGTTGATGAATGTTAAGGTCACGACTGCTACAAAAAGTGACCAACTGATCGAAAAAGTACCGGCTTCAGTTCGAATCATTACTGCCAGACAAATCAAGGACCGGGCATATAACAGCCTGGAAGATGTGCTGGCGGATTTGCCCGGTTTTCAGTTTCGCAATATTCAGGGATTTAACAGTTATTCGTTTATGCGGGGTGCGCCCAGCCAGAATAATCTGATTCTGGTGCTTATTGATGGAATCCAAATCAACGAATTAAATTCCGGAGGTTTCTACGACGGCTACCAATAAAACTTTAAGAGTGTAATTGTAGCCCGGACGTCCTCTTTTGGGTAAAGTCAAGGCCCGGGACATGTCAAAAGGACTCCATTTGGAGAGCTGCGGGATACAGAGAGGTTATTATGACTATTTTAATTGTTGATGACAAATCGGAAAACCGTTGTCTGCTGGAATCCTTTCTCAAGGGTACCGAGTACAAAGCCATCACAGCGCCAAACGG
>JAFGXZ010000018.1 GCA_016936335.1 Fidelibacterota bacterium | reverse complement strand
TTCAAATCCCGGTCGATATCGAACAATTTGAATTGGTGGTTTTAAATATTGTGAAAAACGCCATCGAAGCCATTGAAAGCCGTGGGACGATCACAGTAATCACTCACACCGAGTCCCAACGGACACTTACTATCCGCGATACCGGGTCGGGCATTTCGCCGGAAATCAGTTCCCAGATTTTCACCCCGTTTTTCAGCACAAAAAAGGATGGGCAGGGAATCGGCCTGACTCTGATTCGGGAAATACTGATTAATCACGGCTTTCAATTTTCACTAAACACACTTCAACAAGGCTGTACCGAATTCAGCATTTATTTCCCCTAAAATGAGAACTGTCTGTGAATTTATCAGCTCGTTGTAAGAGTTTTCATAATTAAAAAAGACAGATAGCATAAATATGCAATTATCAGGAATAGTCCCTCTTTACGATTGATTTTCCTGCCTGTCATCATTAACGGCAATAGTACAATTGACAGCCCCAGCATCAGGAACACATCTACCCAGGAAATCCCGTTGCCGTGTATAGGTGCGACCAGGGAAGAAATTCCCAGCACACAGAATATATTAAAAATGTTAGAACCAACAATATTACCAATCGCGATTTCCGGCTCTTTTTTAATGGCCGCCACCACCGATGTCGCCAATTCCGGGAGACTCGTCCCGGCCGCAATGATCGTCAGCCCGATGACGGCTTCTTTAATTCCCAGAATTCTCGCGAGTTTAATAGAGTTGTCAATCAATACGGACGAACCGAACGTCAAGAGCCCAAGACCCACGATTATTAGTGCAATATCAATGAATATATTCTTGTTTGGATTCGGAATTGATTCACCGGTAATCAGTTCATCTGCCTCAAACCCTTTTATCTGAGAAACACGAAAATTATAGATTGTGTATCCTAAAATCCCCATTGTTAAAATTAATCCTTCGATTCGGCTAATCGTAAAATCAAAAAATATAGGAATGAACAGTAATCCCGCGGCAATCATAATCGGTACATCCCGCCGAATCAACTTTGCTTGAATATTCATCGGATAAATTAGCGCGGCGATGCCGACAATGACGGCGATGTTGAATATATTGGAGCCGATAACATTACCCACCGAAATCGCACCAAATTGATTCAATACCGCTTTGATGCTGGTAAATAATTCCGGCATACTGGTCCCAAACGCCACGACTGTCAGGCCAATGATCAAAGGATTAATACCCATCCGCAGGGACAGGCTTGATGCCCCCTTTACCAGTCCTTCCGCTCCCATAAATAATAGAAGCAGGCCAAAAAATAAAAATATAAGTATTCCCACCACCATGTCCAAAATTTATCAGAAATAATGATGTCAACCAATAATTATACGAATGATTAATAAAAACAAGGCAAAACTGCTAAATACTTTACATGATAAATTGTATTGACATTCCAAAAATATTTTCACAATTTCACGGTATAAATTTTCAAAGGTGGTTTGAGCGAAATAGTGTATGTATTTTCAATCTGATTCAATCAATTAGCATGGATTGTCATCAGAAAAAAAAGACCATTAATGAACATGTATCCCCATAAATCCAAAACAGAATTGATCACCGAAATTCAAATGTTACGACAAGCCCTGGAACAATCGGCGCCAAACGCCTACAAGTTGCTGCAGCAATGTGATGATCTGGCCCTGATCAATAGAATCAATACTGCCGTTATTCAGCAAAAACCAATGGCATCGGTTTTTGAAATGCTTTCCCGATCTATCCGCGGGACGTTCCACAACAATGGTGTTGCTGTATATCTTTTGAAAAACGACGGGCAAACGCTGGAAATGCAATCCAACACCATGCCGCAAAAAGTCAGCCGCACTATCGAAAAACTGCTGTCCATCAAAATACCTAAAATAACAATTAAGAAGACGTCAGACAGTTACTATTTCAACGCTCTCAACTCTAAAAAATTCATTCAAATTAATGATTCTGATAATATTATCCGGCTGATTTCCGAATTTACCGACAATCACAACATACAGCGACATATTCCCTATATAAAAAAGATCCTCGGAATTAACCACGTCTTATTATTTCCCCTGGTGTCCGGAGATTCCGGATTGGGTATTGTGGATATTTCCAAGAAAACACCCTTTACCGATTCAGAAATCGAACGATTGAAAATTATTATTTCTCAGATCAACGAAGCGATTTTATACTATTATGCAGTTTTGGAAAAAGAAAAACTGTTACACGAACTCCAGGAAACTTACAATAAACTCAAAAAATTGAGCGGCTTAATTCCAATCTGCTCCCATTGTAAAAAAATCCGGGATGACAGCGGCTACTGGAATCAGGTAGAAAAATACATTAGCGAACACTCAGGTGCCGTTTTCAGCCATGGTATATGTCCGGATTGTTTGAAGAATTTTTATCCGGAATTTGTCTCAAAGAAAAATAAACTCTCTGGTTAAGCGACATTATAAAAAGGGGCTGTCCATAATATTCAGCCCCTTTTCGTTATTTTTTAAAAAAAGAATTTACGCGTTTTCAATAGCAGCCTGAGCAGCAGCCAGGCGAGCAATCGGCACACGATAAGGCGAGCAGGATACATAATTCATACCCACTTTGTGGCAAAATTTAACGGAACTGGGTTCGCCGCCGTGTTCACCACAGATACCGACTTTAAGATTCGGGCGGGTACTGCGGCCTTTTTGGGTCCCCATTTCCACCAGCTGTCCGACACCGGTCTGATCAAGAACCTGGAACGGATCGACTTCCAGCAGACCCTTTTCTATATAGATCGGCAGGAATTTTCCGGCATCATCCCTGGAATACCCGAATGTCATCTGGGTTAAATCGTTAGTACCGAATGAGAAGAATTCCGCCTCTTTGGCCACCTCATCGGCTGTCAGAGCTGCGCGAGGTATTTCGATCATGGTGCCAACCAGAAAGTCAATTCGGGCACCTTTTTCTTTAAAAACCGTTTCAGCCGTGGCGCGGATGATATCGGCCTGCATTTTATATTCCTTGGCTGTGCCAATCAGCGGAACCATAATTTCCGGTTTGGCGTCAATACCTTTTGCTTTACAATTCAGGGCGGCCTCGATGATACCGCGGGCCTGCATCTCAGTAATTTCAGGATAAGTGTTCCCCAATCGGCAACCGCGATGGCCGAGCATGGGATTGAACTCCGCTAGTGATTCAACCTTATTTTTTACTTCTTCGACAGAAATACCCATTTCTTCAGCCATTTCTTTCTGATTGGCTTCCTCATGGGGTACAAATTCATGCAGCGGCGGATCCAGTAATCGGATGGTTACCGGCAAGCCGTCCATGGCTTCAAAAATACCTTCAAAGTCGCTTCTCTGCATTGGCAGCAGTTTGGCCAGGGCTTTCCGACGACCGGCTTCATCTTCTGCCAGAATCATTTCGCGGACCGCCTTGATTCGTTCACCCTCGAAAAACATATGTTCAGTCCGAGTCAAACCGATTCCCTTTGCGCCAAAATTACGGGCAACCTGCGAATCTTTGGGTGTATCAGCATTTGTGCGGACAAGCATTTTGGTATATTTATCACAGAGATCCATCAGTTTTCCGAAATTCCCGCTGAGTTCGGGATCTTTTGTTTCAACTTTACCTTCCATTACTTCACCGGTTGAGCCGTTCAGAGAAATCCAGTCGCCTTCTTTGTATGTAAAACCGTCGGCAACTATGGTGCGGGTTTTGTAATCAATTTTAATTGCACCGGCACCGGAAACACAGCATTTGCCCATCCCGCGAGCCACAACGGCGGCATGCGAGGTCATTCCACCGCGGGCGGTCAGAATACCCTGGGCGGCATCCATACCGGCCAGATCTTCGGGAGAGGTTTCAATCCGGACTAATAACACTTTCTCGCCCCGGGCTGCCCATTCCTGAGCTTCGTCGGCAAAGAAAACGATTTTTCCCGTTGCAGCGCCCGGTGAAGCCGGTAAACCTTTGGCAATAACTTTAGCATTTGCCAAAGCATCGGTATTAAAAACCGGGTGTAATAATTCGTCCAGCCTGTTTGGCCCAACGCGCATAATGGCTGTTTTCTCGTCAATCATACCTTCTTCGAGCATTTCAATGGCAATATTCACCATCGCCGCGCCGGTCCGTTTACCATTGCGGGTCTGAAGCAGCCACAGCCGTCCATCCTGGATGGTAAATTCCAAATCCTGCATATCTTTGTAGTGATTCTCGAGCTTGGTTTCAACATCACAGAG
>JAFGXZ010000199.1 GCA_016936335.1 Fidelibacterota bacterium | reverse complement strand
GCAACAAAGGTAAATTTTACCGGCGATGCCCGGATTGAAGTGGGTGGTCCTTTTATTGGTGCTGAATTTCATCATAGTTACCCGGCTCCCCAGCGGATCAGTTTTTTCTATCCGGTTGCCAACAGTATCGACATTAGTTCGGATTACTGGTTCCGGGACACAACCCTGGCAATGGAGATCGGGCTAAAAATTGGTGATAACGATCGGAAGAATATTAGTTGGACTTCAACATCATTCAATCTGACGCCCTATAACGTGGAATTTAACCAGGAAAATTGCCAGGTCTCCTATCAATTCTGCAAAAACAAACCCGCGATGGTTGTATCAATTAAATTGACAAATACTTGCAAGCAAACCGACGTGTATGAACTGGATACCCGGCTGATTAATTCTTTACGTACTTGCCATACATTTCGCTGGATTCAGCCGGTCCAAACGGACTATAATTCTGAAAATGGAACTGCAATTACCCGCTATAATGATGATGAAATCAGTACTATTGTCGTCTTTGTAACAAATGCTGCTGAAAAACCGACTTTGCTTGAACCAGATTCGAACGTCACGACTTTTCTCTATAGAAAAGAGTTACAACCCGGCGATCAGATGCAGATTGTTCAGATTCTCGGTTCTTGCTATTCGGATGAAGTATCAGGTATGGTCGATTATCTGGGGAAAAACTATCAGGATGAAATCGATCAGTACGAACAATATGTAAATGATAAAGCAACAAATGAATACACATTTAACACAGCGGATTCTGTATTCGATCAATCAGTTTATTGGGCGAAAGCCATGCTTGCGTCACTGGATCATTATATTGATGGTGAATTTGTTCCCATGCCCTGTCCGGCGGAATATAATTTTTATTTTACTCATGATGTACTGGTAACGGATCTGGCAGCAGTGAATTTTGATCTGCCAAGGGTGAAACGGGACCTGAAGTTTATTCTGGACCATGCGACTGAGGACTTTATAATTCCCCATGCTTATTACTGGAAAGATGGCGATTACCGAACGGAATACGCCGATTCCAATAACTGGAACCATTTCTGGTTTATCCAGGTGGCGGCGAGTTATCTGCGGCATTCCGGTGATAAAGATATGCTGGAGACATCGTATCCTTATTTAACAAAAAGTCTCGAATACGCATTACACAGCAAAGAAGATGATGGATTACTATACGCCTATTATCTTGATGGGTGGGATATCGGGCATAACTTTGGCCCCCGGGCATTCATGACAATTCTGGCGATCAAAGGAATCCGGGATTATGTCTATATTTCTTCTGTGTTAAACAAGAATATGGATCAACTGCTTGAATACGAATTGCTAGCCGAACGGATGGAACAAGCACTGATCGAAAAACTCTGGTATGATAAAACCGGGTTTCTTGTCAACTACTATGAAAATGGTGAAATCGATCCCCACTACTATGCCGGCTCTCTGCTGTCGGCTCATTTTGGGTTATTAGATGATGAAAAACGGACTCAATTAATCAGCACTGCAAGTGAAAAACTGGTTGATCCGAAGATCGGTGTCTATACAGTTTATCCACCGGATTTCCATCTGTTGGGGGATTTTCTGAAATTCAAGGGTAATGAAGTCGGACCACCCTACCATTATGCTAATGGCGGCGTCTGGAATCACTGCAACGCCTGGTACTGTTTGGGATTGATGGCAATCGGACAACGATCCGAGGCTGCGGAATTCATTCGCAGGAATATGACGCTGGATGGCATTATCAACAGCCCCAACGGTCAACCGGCGATGTATGAATATCGGTGCAGTAATAAGGATGACAATGACGTCTACGGGAAAATCGACAAACCGACTTTTCTCTGGGCAGCGGGTTGGTATCTTTACTCATTATATCACTTGTATGGAATAGAGGAAAATGTCTGGAATGTCTCGATGAATCCCTTTTTGCCGGAAGGTCAGGGATTTTGCGAGTTTGATCTGGCATTGAATGGTATTAAAAATAGTATTTCTGTTCGGGGAACGGGGAATTATTTCAAATCTATTCAGACCAATGGAGATAATTGTGAATCGGCTATATTTACGGAAAACGATGAACATTCGGATTATCAAATATCTCTCGGATTTCCCGACTTTCCATATCTCGAATCGGCTGAATCAATTGTTGTTTCCTGTGACTACGATCGTTCGAATCGAAACCTATTAATAAATTTAAGGGCGTTTCCAGGGCATCAGAATATAATTAGTATTATTTCGCCTTTGAAACCCATGGTCATCAAGTTTGAAAATCAGGTTGTCGAAAATTATGACCTTGAATTTGTCGAAGGCATTTACAAAATCAGATTGAATGTGATTCACAAACAAGCGGAGAGTGTTTTGCGGGTCAGTTTTATTGATAATCATAAAAAGGAATAATATAGAATGAACAGGATATTAAAAATATTGACGGTGAATATTTTTATCTTAGTATTGATTGTGAATTGTAGTAATAAACCGGATTATCCTCAGAAACTTGCCGTCCATTATACTGGCGACGCCAAACTGGAAGTGGGTGGGCCCTATGTAGGCGTTGAATTTCATCATAGTACCATGATACCGCAACGGATCAGTTTTTTCTATCCCGTGGCCAACAGCATCGATCACAGCCGCGATTACTGGACCCGGGATAGTTCTTTTGTGGCTAAATGGAATCTGAAAATCGGCAACAATCCGACTGTCAGCATCGGACGGGATGCTTCGGAATTTGATTTAACACCTTACTCGGTAAAATTTAATCGTGCTGAGAATGGCTTTTCCCTGATGAGTATCTATCAATTCTGCCAAAATAAACCGGCAATGATCCTGACAATTCAAATCACGAATACAAGTGATAAAACCGAAGAGTTTGAGTTTGATTCCCGTTGGTGGACGTCAATCCGGACCTGTCATACCTTTCGTCCGATCGAGCAGGCCTGGACTGACCAGGATAGTTCAACAATCTATACTCACTTTGACGATCCTGATGCAGATTTTGCAGACGTATTCATGACCAATGCCGGGGATCAGCCAATTTTTACAAATAGTCGAATTGATTACTTGAGTTCACCTCAAAAATATGGCAAGAGCAAGGAAAATGAAAAGGCCAAACCGGTTTCGCAATTCATTTATCAGAAACAGCTAAAGCCTGGCGATTCAATGAATATCGTTCAGATAATAGGCTCCTCGAAAGGTAATGAAAGCCGCTCGTTGGTTTCATATTTGAAAAATAATTACCAGACAGAAGTAACTAATTTTGAAAAATACGTGACTGACAAAGCGTATACCCGGAGTATCATGGAAACCGGTTGTCCAAAAACCGATCATTCAGCGGCTTATGCCAAAGCCGTAATGGAAGCCAATACACACTATCTGGACCGCGATTTTGTGCCGATGCCCTGTCCGGCGGAGTATAATTTCTACTTTACTCATGATGTTTTGGTAACGGATTTAGCGGCGGTTAATTTTGATCTTGAGCGGGTGAAACGAGACCTGGATTATATCATTCGACATGCTGATGAGGAAAATATAATCCCTCACGCTTACTACTGGAAAGACGGAAAATATGTGACCGAGTATGCCCGTTCGGATAATTGGAATAACTTCTGGCTGGTGCAGGTCAGTGCCAAATATCTGCGACATTCCGGGGACAGGAAATTTGTCGAAAAATTATATCCTTTTATCAGTAAAAGTGTTGAACGCTCATTATTGACTTTGGAAGAAGATAATCTTATGTGGTCTTTCCGTCCCGATTGGTGGGACATCGGACAGAATTACGGCCCACGCAGTTACATGACAATTTTGGCGATTAAAACCCTGCGGGATTACATTTATCTGTCTACTGTACTGGATAAAAATCTCGACCGCATTCCGGAATATGCATCATTGGCGGAGGAAATGCAAACAGCCCTGCTTGAGAAATTATGGAATGAAGATATGAACTACCTGGTGAATTATCATAATGATGGTTCACTGGACGAACATTATTATATCGGGTCGCTGCTGGCAGCGCATTACGGCCTGCTGGACGCCGAAAAACGTACTTTACTGGTTCAGACGGCAACGGAAAAAATGGTGGATAAAAACGTTGGTATATATAATGCCTTTCCCATGGATTTCGAAAAATGGGGTGACTTTATGAAATTTGCCGGCAACGAAGCCGGCGCGAAATACTATTATTTTAACGGTGGTATATGGCCCCAGGGCAATGCCTGGTATGCTATGGCATTGATCGCTAACGGGAAAAAAGAATCTGCCGCGGAATTTATCAATAACACCATGTCATTGCACGGCATTATGGAAGGTCCAAACGGACAACCGGCATATTATGAAGTTCGCAATGCCAATAAAGATGATCTGTTGGAATATGGAACCGTTGATAAACCACAATTTCTTTGGGCGGGAGCATGGTATCTGAATTGCCTTTATCAGGTTTATGGTGTAAAGGAAAACGATTGGAATATCGCCCTTGATCCGTTTCTTGAGGACGATCAAAAAGAATGTGAATTCACATTGTATGTTGATGGCAAGCCATTACTGGTCAGTATTGAAGGAAAGGGAAAAGCAATTAAAGAAATTTGCTACGATGACAATGCTGTTTCAACGGCGGTTTTTCCGGAAAGATTGCCCGATATCCGTGAGGTCGATATTGAATTGGGAAAACCGAAACAGCCTTATCTGGCCAGTACTGATGCGGTTTTAAAATCCTGTGAATTTAAAAAGGGACAGTTATCTATTTATTTAAGTGCCTCGGTTGGACATTCGAACAACACAGTTGTAATTTCTCCGTCAATTCCGAAACGAGTCACGCTGGACGGTAAAGAAATAGCAGATTGGAAAATAAACGATCACAAAGATTATAAAGAAATTCAGATAAGTGTTTTACATTTAACACAGGAATGTGAGCTTGTACTTGAATTTTAGATTGGATATATCAGGCTTCACGATGAAGAATAATAGTGGTCATAAAAAGGGAATTTCAATCATATATGCCATTTGCATATTGGTGTTTTTATATGCATTCCAGCACTGCGGTAAAAAACAAAACGGAAATCAGCAAAATAATGATAAAATACAATTGACCTATTGGTGCTCATCTAACCAGGACGAGATTGATCTGGCCAAGTATCTTGTTGATCAATGGAATGCTGTTCATGACAGTATTAAGGTATTTCTACAGCCAATTCCTGCCAGCCAATCTTCGGAAGAGGTGTTGCTTGCGGCGATTGCGGCAGGAACGACGCCGGATATCTGCTCGAATATGTGGCCCGGTGCCATGGACGATTTTATCTCGTCCGGTGGACTCGTTCGGCTGGACCAATTTCCTGATTTTGTCGATTATATCTCTGAAAGGGTTCCGGCGGATTTACTGGAGACCTTCCGGGCGCCGGATGGGCATTTTTATCAATTACCCTGGAAATCGAATCCGATTATGATCGTGTACAATAAAAACATCTTTCGTGATGCCGGTGTCGAAACAATACCCAGAACCTATTCGGAATATATTGAAGCCGGTCGAAAAATTACCCGTGATATTGACGGAGACGGAAACCTCGACGTCTGGTTGTCTCATCGTGATACCAAACCGATCTGGTGGCAGCGTTTCTTTGATTATTATACGTTTTATATTGCGGCGTCCGGCGGAAAAACGCTTTTCAATGGGTCTGAAATCATTTTTAACAACGAAGCCTCTGTGAAGGTGTTTGATTTTTTTCAGCGGGTTTATAAGGAAAATTTATTCGCAAAAACCACCTTCGTTGGAGATGCATTTATTCTGGGAAAATTGGCTACTCAGATCGCCGGTCCCTGGCATGTTTCCCACGTGGAAAAATTCAGACCGCCAGGTTTTGAATATGGAATCTTTCCAATCCCGGTTCCCGATGATTATGAAGGTCCGGTGTACACATTCGGGGATTTCAAGAATATTTCAATATTTGGAACGACGAAATATCCGGAAGCTACCTACGATTTTGCAAAATATCTTATAACAGCTAAAGCGGATTTAAAATTGCTGGAGTACACATTACAAATGCCACTGCGCAAAGACTTAACCGAAAATCCGCTGTTTGAAGATTTTTTCAGGGAAAATCCAAACCTGGTTTATTTTGCAGAGCAGGCACCCCTTACCCGGGGAATGGACGGAGTCTCTGATTTAAAGGAAATATTCGACGCGATTTCACAGGAATATGAGGCCTGTGCAATTTTTAACCGGCGGGAACCGGCCGAGGCTATTAAAAATGCGGCAGAACGTGCCAGAGTTATCATCGAATGGAACCGTTCCAGATGAGCAGT
>JAFGXZ010000198.1 GCA_016936335.1 Fidelibacterota bacterium | reverse complement strand
CGTGATCGGTGCATCCGGAGTACCGTCCGCGATGATCCTGGCGCCGCGTTCGATAATCAGGGCCGGGGCTAATCCGGCACCGTTATCAGCTTCTGATTTGATAACCGTTCCCGGTTCAATCGTCAGAGTAGCGCCTGATTTGACAAAGGTCTGACCAACAAGCAGATAATCGGTATCTGCTGTCCAGGTTGTATTCGTTGTAATGTCACCGCTGATCTGCGTCTGGGCAAATGCGATCGACATTATTCCGGTTAATATTAGCATAAGTTTTTTCATTTTGTTTCTCCTTAAGAGTTAATTAATACCATTAATAAATGTCATAGCTTAACCCGAGACTGATACTTCTTCCGGGTTTGAACTCAGTTGTTTTCAGATATTTATTTGTACTCGGATCCTCTTGTGCATAGACAATATTGGAATCCAGAATATTCTTCAGTTTTAAACTCAATTTCATTCTATCAATCTTTTTTGATGCAGTAAAATTCAGGGAATGAAACGGCAATTCGTATTCATCGGGCAACGGACTGATACCAAGCGAAACAAGTCTCTTGCTAAATGTATTATAACTCAATGCGGCATTAAAACCTTTCATGTCCATAAATGCGATACTTGCATTGACTATAAAATCCGACTGTCCCTGCAATGGGCGTTTTGATAGGTTCCCCTGGTTTATAATCGATTGTCCGGTAAATATCGTAATGGAATCACCCGGTGTAACTTCGGATTGAGTCCAGGTAAAATTTAATAGAAAAGTACTTTTTCCAATGTTCGTCGGAATAAAATTCAAATCGGTTCGGGAATCAAATTCAATCCCCCAACTCTCAGCCCTGTGAGTATTCTGATATGTACGGTAACGTTTATCTGACAGATCGAACATAGCCCTTTCTATCGGATTAATAAAATCCTTCTTGAATAGACTGACCGCCAACATTTCACCCGCCGAATAAAACCATTCTGCCCGGAGATCATAATTATAAATATCCGTCGTCTTTAGCCAGGGATAGCCGACAATGATTTCACCACCGTATAGGGCTTGAAATTCAAACGGCGCCAACTCACGGAATTCCGCACGGGCAACAGTTCTGGAATGCGATACACGAATATTAAAGTTACCCGGCATCTGGACAAAAAGATTGTAAGAAGGCAGATAATCGACTTTTTGATACGTCACGTCAATTGTGTCACCAAGAATGTTGCTATAATATTTCTCGCCATTTGCAGGGCTGTACGGAGTCAGCTTTAAGTTATAATCTTCTCTCCTGGCACCACCAATAAACCGGACATGATTCAATGGTCCGAACAAACCGAATCCCAGGGGAATTTCAATCATAACATATCCAGCGTCCAGATGTTCCGATGCACGATAGCCATCGTTTGGCTGAGTGCTCTCAGCCATAATCAGCCCCGGATTCACCGATCCGTCTTCATTAACGGAAAAATAATTGGAGTCAACCAGCGCACTCCCCAGTTCATCAATATCATAATAGACTGTCAGATCACTGGGAATTTCGCCGGCGAACCACTGATAGGCATACTTGTTATAAAATGCGCGCCGGGTAAAATCGCGGTTTTTATTCTGAAATCGCGATCCGATTTTCAATTTGTATTCACTGTCGAACCGATCCTTAAAACTCAATAGATAATTCAGATCGATATTTTCATTATTGTCGTATCCCTGGGTGTAATCACGGGTTCCTGCACTCCAGCCATAGGTATCCATTTGGTAATATTCAACTGTATCACCATCGATAACCAGGTTCTTTACACGATAATTATTCCCTTTGAAATCAGGTTGATACAGTATGGATCTACCTTTGTTATAAGACCAGTCGATTTTATTTTTCACGAGGAAATTGAACTG
The DNA here is from genome assembly GCA_016936335.1 of Fidelibacterota bacterium. Classification (GTDB taxonomy): domain Bacteria; phylum Fidelibacterota; class UBA2242; order UBA2242; family UBA2242; genus B118-G9. The sequence goes on along the minus strand of JAFGXZ010000198.1, from coordinate 791 downwards.
GTGGTTTCCGCTCAGGGTTATATTTCGAATACTGCGTTCTGCGTAAAATTCCTTATAGAATACTCCTGCATCAAATTGATCCGCCATTCCTCGTCCGATATTCACATAATTTTCAGAATTATGTGTATAGATATAATGTAAACTCATTTTCTGACTGTTAAACAGTTTCATTCCCGTACTGAATGTTGCTGCTGTATTCGTCGAATATGTGGATTTTCGATTGGTCACGTCGATGTCTCGAAAGAGGCCGGTATTATCGGAACCATATAAGATATCTTCCTTGATTATATAGGAATAATCATTGGAAAATGACGTGTTCCCGAAGTAACCCCACTCAAAATTTTTTAAGGGCTTAAATTGATTTCCTGCACTTATTCCAAACGATATCGGTTTTGAAGCCTGCCCTCGTTCAGAAGTATAGTCCGTATTGAAGTCCTGTCCAATTTTCCCCAATAATTCGGCTCGCTCCAGATGACTGTTACAGGATGGAATATTGTACACATTTAACACAGCTCCATCGGGAATACTTGACGGCATTGCTCGGAAACCTTGGTCGAATCCCCAAAATCGGGTACCTGAATTGCGCGATGGCATCATATAAGCCTGATCATGAATTGGATACGTTTTTTCCGATGCACTCGTGCTGATCGTAAAGACCCTATTATCTGGATAAGCCTTGGTTTTAATGTTAACATTACCACCGGCAAAGGCACCCGGTAAATCAGGTGTATAGGTTTTATATGCCGTGACACTCTCCAGAATCGATGACGGGAACAGGTTTAACGGAACCG
>JAFGXZ010000197.1 GCA_016936335.1 Fidelibacterota bacterium | reverse complement strand
GGATAATAACGCAAATAATAAGGATCTGATTTGAAACTGGCAAAAATCAAAGCACCGAACACCTATCTGCTGATTTTCAGTATTATTATCATCACAGCAATATTAACCTGGATCATTCCCAGCGGAGAATATAATCGCATTGATATGAATGGTCGTAAAGTCGTTGTGCCAGAATCTTATCACTCTGTTGAAAGTAATCCCCAGGGATTTTGGGCAGTATTACAAACACCAATTCACGGATTTACCGATAAAAACGCAGCCTTAATCATTGGTTTCGTTCTGATCGTCGGCGGTATATTTGCTGTCCTGGAAAAAACAAAAGCCATCGACGCAGCCATAAAAGCAATTGTCAAGGCCCATGAGCGATCACCGATCATTGAAATACTTTTTATACCGATTTTCATGACCATTTTTTCCATCGGCGGCGGCAGCTTCGGTATGGGTGAGGAGGTAATTCCATTTATACTGATTTTTGTGCCGTTGTCACTGGCGCTTGGATATGATTCTGTCGTTGGTGTAGCTATCCCATTTCTGGGCGCCGGAGCCGGTTTTGCCGGAGCATTTCTAAATCCCTTTACCATAGGAATCGCCCAGCAAATCGCCGATCTTCCACTCTTCTCGGGAATCGCTTACCGGCTTTTCTGTTGGTTTATTTGCACGGCTGTTGCAATTGCATTTGTCATGCACTATGCATTGAAAATCAAAAAAGTGCCTTCAAAAAGTGTCGCATTTGACATTGACAAGGAAAAGCGCATGAACCTCCACATCGATGATATCGAGAATTTCCGGGGAGTCGAGACCCGTCACAAACTTGCACTCTGGACTTTTGTTATCGGCATGATCGGAATGATAGTCGGTGTTCTGAAATTTCAATGGTACATTGACGAAATCTGTGCGATTTTTCTTCTCACCGGAATCGTCATCGGGATTGTTGGAAACTTGTCAATCAAAGAATTTACCGATGCTTTTGTCGCCGGCGCCAAAGACATGGTTGGAACCGCATTGATCATCGTACTTGCCAGGGGAATATTAATTATCGCCGAAGACGGACGAATCATTGACACAATGTTAAATTCGTTGGCTAACTCAATCCGCAATTTTCACCCAATCGCCTCATCTCAGGCCATGTTTGTAATCCACTCAATTATCAATTTTTTCGTTCCATCGGGAAGCGCCAAAGCAGCCTTGACAATGCCAATTATGATTCCTTTGGCAGATCTGGTCGGTGTTACCCGGCAAACCGCCGTTCTCGCTTTCCAGTTTGGTGACGGCTTCAGTAATATGATTATCCCAACGTCAGGAATTACGATGGGTGTTTTAACATTATCGGGAATTTCCTGGGAAAAATGGGCAAAGTGGTTGCTGCCGCTGGAAATCATTTTTTTGGTGGTCGGTTTTATCTTATTAATTCCACCTTTTTTATTGGGTTGGTAAGATGAAATCAAGAAACATTTCTCTATTTCTAATTCTTATCACCGTAGCACAACTCTGTTGTAAAAAACAGGAAACGACCCTGTATTTGCGTTATCCCGAAGACGTCAGCATTACAATTGATGTCCCGGAAATGGAATTAAAGAAACCAAATTTGCTGATCTTCTACGCCCTGCCTAATGGCAACAGCACCGCCTGGACAATGGGAAAGCGGCTCGAAAACGGCGATGACTGGCATTTTGATATTCAACATATCAGTGCCCAGACCAGATTTCTGCGTCAGCAAGTCAATGATCGTAATATCATTGTTGCCTATCTGGAAAACGATCTCAAGAGTTGGCCTTCATGGCGGCGTAAATATCCCAATAGTTCCGTATTAATTCACAACATCGTAGATTCGGTTGCCGCTCAATTCCCGTCGAAGGATTTAAAAATCGCCCTGAATGGCCACAGCGGCGGCGGTAGTTTTATCTTTGGGTATCTGAATGGTATTGATAAAATTCCTAATCTGGTTGAAAGAATTTCATTCATCGATAGTAATTATGGGTATAAAGACAGCCTTTGTCACGATGAGAAACTAATCGACTGGTTGCAGGGCTCAGACAACCGATATTTGACGGTGTATGCATATAACGACAGCATCGCTCTTTATAAAGGTAAATCCTTTGTCAGCGCCACGGGCGGCACCTGGTACCGCAGTAAAATGATGATCAAAGACCTCGGAAGGAGCTTTGATTTTACTGTTGATGACAGAGACAGTTTGATCTGGTATAATGCACTTGAAAATCGAATCCAAATCATCCTCAAGCACAATCCCGATCGTGGCATCTATCATACCGAGCAGGTAGAGTTGAATGGCTTTATCCACAGTATTCTGTCCGGTACGCTGCGTGAAGAAAAAGCATACCGCTATTTTGGACAGCGCGTGTACAATGACTTTATAAAATAGCTTTGGGGACTTATGAAATATTGTGATCTCAGCTGCAAATATGCCCGTTTCCCAGATAAACTCTCTGACGGTTCCCTCTCCTGCCGGACATTCATCGGCCTGTACTGTGAAAAACTCAAACATATCGTTCCAAAGAACGGACCCTGCCAACTGGCGCTCGAGGACCAGCAATTGGATAATCATTCCGATACAAAATAGCAGATCTTGCCAAATAAAGATTGGATTTAATTGTCAGAATGATTATATTAGAGCATAAGATATTGTTATTTTTAATATTACGAAATTAAATTCACAACGCGCATCCATGTACTAATCGGCTTACGATAGTATCACAACACTCAATTTACACATCAAATCGAACTAATGATTGGTATGTTTCCATTTGTAATCTGAATTATATAACCAAAAAGGATTTTAATGACAATTTTCAATGAAAAACAGCAGGAATTGACTGAAAAAATTGATGCCGACGCTCTCATTAAAAACTGGAAGGACTGGAAATGGCAGTTGAAGCATTCCATCCGAGATGTGGACACCTTTGAAGTTCTTTTAGGAATCAAATTTTCAGAAGAGGAACGTCAGAAAATCGATGAAACAATCGAAAAATTTCCACTATCAATCACACCATATTACCTGTCCCTTATTGATGAAACCGATTACCGAAATGATCCTGTTTATAAACAATCATTTCCGCTACCCTCCGAATTAAATATCGTCCATCATGATATGCTTGACCCACTTGCTGAAGATAAAGACAGTCCGGTGCCGCTGATAACACACCGCTATCCTGACCGTGTTCTGTTTCACGTCAGTAATATTTGCTCTATGTACTGTCGCCACTGCACCCGGAAACGGAAAGTCGGCGACTGGGACACTATTCCAAATAAATCGGAAATTCAAAACGGAATAAAATATATTGCGAAAACTCCCATGGTCAGAGATGTACTTTTATCCGGAGGTGATCCATTTTTATTATCCGACACATATCTGGATTGGATACTGACCGAATTAAAGAAAATTCCTCACGTTGAAGTTATT
>JAFGXZ010000196.1 GCA_016936335.1 Fidelibacterota bacterium | reverse complement strand
CTTTTACTTTACCATCGGGACCTGTAATGGTATAGGCAACAATGTAATCACCGGCCACATCGGGCACAAAGGATATATTAAAACTTCGACTGTTCGGCTGAAAAGAAAGTATATCCATATTACTGGATTCCGGTTTATCATTGAAACTCCAGCCATAGGTGCAGGCAAGCGTGTCCTCGGCGGATTTGATCATTGGTACCAGATGGACTGGCTTTCCGACAAAACCAGGAATCGGTTCGGTTTTATCACAAGCAGTAAAAATGAGCAAAAATACGCTGATGATAACTATAATTTTTTTCATTCTGAAACTCCTTTGCAGATCATTGACATGTTATAATTTCCTTTAAGGGAAAGAAAAATGCAATTTCTTTCTGCGCATTTTCTTCTGAGTCCGATCCATGGACGGTATTACGTTGCGTACTTTTTGCATAAAGGCTTCGTAACGTGTTCTCAGCGGCTTCTCTGGGATCGGTTGCACCAATCACTTCCCGAAAGTTCTCAACCGCGTTTTCTTTTTCCAGTACCATGGGAATACAAGGTCCGGAACTCATATATTCAATCAGTTCATCATAGAACGGTTTGCCCTTATGAATAGCATAAAAACCTTCAACTTCGACTTTTGTCAGATTCATTAGTTTCATTGCCTTGATTTTAAATCCTTTGTCCAGGATAAAATCGATTGCCTTTCCAGTTAAATTCCGATTCAGGCAGTCGGGTTTTAGAATTGCTAATGTTTTGTTACTCATAATGCCTTTCGTTATGGAGTAATACGGGTATATTTTCCGCTTTCAAGACTCTCCTGGGCAGTTTCCAGAGACGTAATAATAACAGTTTTACCGCCGTTTTCAATAAAGTTAATTGCCGCCTGGATCTTGGGCCCCATGCTACCTGCAGGAAAATGCCCCTCGCCTAATAGTGCTTTCAGATCATCAAGACGGATGGTATCAATAAATTCCTGATTGGCTTTTCCAAAATTAATCGCAATTTGATCCACATCTGTCAAAATAAAAAATTCCTGGGCACCGATATCACGGGCGAGCACGGATGAAGCCAGGTCTTTGTCAATTACGGCGTCAAATCCTTCGTATAAACCATTTTCCATGATATAAACCGGGATTCCGCCGCCACCTGCTGCAATGACGATAATACCGAGATCTACCAGGTGTTTAATGGCTTTGCGATTGATGATTTTTCGGGGAAACGGGGAGGGTACAACCCGACGCCAGCCTTTTCCGGGGATCTCTTTGATTTGCCAGCCGAATTTTTTAGCCAACCGGGCAATTTCATCTTTTGTATACCAGCCTCCGATATATTTACTTGGATGCTGGATTGATGGATCATCAGCGTCAACAATAATCTGGGTGATAATTGTGACCACGTCGCGGTCCATCTGCGCCTGAATCAGAGAATTCTGCAACGATTGCTCGATCATGTACCCCATACCGCCTTCGGTGTCTGCATCACAAATACCGAGCGGTAGCCGCGGCGCCTTGTCACTGGCCATTTCAACGCGAAGCAGGGCATTACCAACCTGCGGACCATTGCCATGAGTGATCGCCAAGTGATAACCTTGCTTAATAAAATTCATGATCGCGACGCAGCTTTTACGTGTATTTCTAAACTGATTTGCAATTGTATCGAGTTCGCCTTTGGGGGAGATGGCGTTCCCCCCCAGGGCAATTACAGCAGTTTTATTTGTGTTCATTAATATATTCCTCTACCTGTTCAGCTTATGATCCTCAATAAAATTACTGAGTATTTCATGTAAAGTAGGGTGACCGATCTCCTGAAGATCGTAATAAACACGGGTATTGGGTTTGCTGATTTTTATAATTCGGTTCAGATCTATGGGGGTTCCGATGATTACGGAATCACAGTCTGTATTTTCGATCGTAGCTTCCAGATCTTTGATCTGTTGATCACCATAACCCATGGCGGGCAGCAGTTTGCCGATATTCGGATAAATCTGAAAGGTTTCCGAAAGTTTACCAACCGTAAATGGTCTTGGATCGACACATTCGGCGGCATTGTATTTCCGGGCGGCGACAGTTCCGGCGCCGATCTTCATTTCGCCGTGGGTCAGAGTTGGCCCGTCTTCAACAACCAGAACCCGTTTTCCGCGAATAACTTCCGGTTTATCAACTTTAATTGGTGAAGCGCCATCGATTACAATCGCATTCGGGTTGACTTTATTAATACTCTCACGGACTGTTTGAACACCTTCCGGTGATGCTGTATCCATCTTATTGATAATGATGACGTCAGCCAATCGCAGGTTGACCTCACCGGGATAATAACTCAATTCATTACCCGGTCGATGGGGATCGGCAACGGTGATTGTCAGGTCGGGTTTAAAAAAGGAAAAATCGTTATTTCCGCCGTCCCATAAAATCACGTCACAACCATCAGGATCGTTTTCCGCAGCCCGGACAATGGCCTCATAATCCACACCGGCATAAATCACATTCCCGCGGATCACATGAGGCTCGTACTCTTCCATCTCTTCAATGGTGCATTTGTGCTTTTTCAGATCATCAATTGTTGCAAAACGTTGGACGTTTTGATCAATCAGGTTGCCGTAAGGCATAGGATGACGAACGGCCACTACTTTTAAACCTTCATTCATAAGGGTTTCAATGACTTTCCGGGATGTTTGGCTTTTACCACAGCCGGTTCGGGTTGCACAAACCGCAATCACAGGCTTTGTGCTTTTTATCATAGTGTGTTTGGGCCCCAGCAGAATGAAATTTGCACCGGCAGTATTTACCTGTGCACTGGTATTCATCACTTTTTGATAAGGTACATCGCTGTAAGAGAACACACAGTCGTCGACATTATATTTTTCTATCAGATCGATGAGATCTTCCTCGGCATGAATCGGTATTCCATTCGGATACAGAGCACCTGCTAATTCAGCGGGATATTTACGATCGTCAATATCCGGGATCTGGGCAGCTGTAAAAGCCACAACATTATAACTATCATTATCTCTGAAATAGGTATTAAAATTATGGAAATCTCTCCCGGCGGCGCCAATAATTATGACATTCTTTTTTTTCATTATATTCACCTCAAATTTATTATTGTTATCATTTAATTTTCAGAAAAACAGGTCGTTGTCCTGAGGGTTTATTTAAATCCGAAGTGATATGTCCAGAGAATTAAAGAATGTGTGTATATCGATATCATAATTTTTAAT
>JAFGXZ010000195.1 GCA_016936335.1 Fidelibacterota bacterium | reverse complement strand
TGCCATGCATAAAAAAAGGCGGTGGACAACAGGAGCATAAAGATGCCCAGCTTATAGCCGGCGCTGAAAATGCCGACAGCCGATAATCCCAGGTAATGTTCCACAATATAACGGTTCATCATTTCCATAGCTGCCGTTGCCAAACCGACGGGCACAAAGGGTAATCCGAAAAGCATCATGTCCTGGGCCAGCGACCCGCTAAAGGTTTTTTGGAGCCGGGACAGCAATACAAAATAAAGAATTGCCGCCGTAATCGCAGATGCGATAATATTGCTCTGGAAAATTCCGATTACGCCCACTTTACGGACGGCGACCAGATAGACATTCAAACCCAGTGTGATGAGTACATTTAACAACCGAATCCCAAGAAAAGTGAACGGTTTACCTTCGGTTCGTAATAATGCAAACGGTACCCTGGAGATGCAATCGAAAAATAGAATCACAGCAGCATAACTGATAAACAGGTGTTGATTTGAGCCCGGCAATAACAGGTTTGCAATTGGTCTGCGTGTCAGCCAGATCAGCAGAGAAAGGGTGGCACTGCTCAGCAATGTCATCCAAATGGCGGTTGACAGGACGTTACTGCGTTTGGTACCGAATTCCTTATCTTCATAATAACGCATGAAAGCCGAATCCAGGCCATAATTGTAAATGTGGTTCATGAATGCCGTAAATGCGAATACAAGAATGGCCAGGCCGTAATCCGCCGGTGCCAGGATATTTGTATAAACCGGTAACAGTAAAAACGTAATGAAGCGGGTTGCTACGGTCCCAAATCCGTAAACAAGGGTCTGTTTGGTCAGTGAACGGATATTTGCTGCCATAATATCTCGGTCAGAACCTTTTTTCCATGGCCTTGCGGATCATGTTCCGGCTGCCAAAATGTTCTTTGAAAAGAATCAGTGATTTACTGGGAGTCAGCGGGTTTTCGGCCAAGGGCAATTGCGAAACCCCAAAATCGAGATACTTGAATCCCGCGCCCTTTGCCCAGCGAATGGTTTCCCAGATTTGCAAGGATGCCGCTTGTAATTCCGGATAACTGTCGTCGATCATGTTATAAAAAATAATGACCACCCGGGAATTGGCTGTGAAATTCAAAGTGCCGCCAATGGGTTTGCCCTTGTAATAACACATTAACAGGTTCAATTGTCCGGGGAAAAGCTGATCGAGTTTTTTCAACTCCTCAAGAGAATGGGTCGGAGTAACCTTATGTTTGGCTTTATTACGGAATAAAATCGGATAGTATTCATCGTAATTTTTATTCCATTCCAGCCTTAAATCCGGATTTTCCTGGAGTTGCCGGACATAGCGCCGCTTGCGCTTGTTCATGCGATTGAACACATCCTCCTGATTGCCGGAGAGGTCGATGAAACTGGAGATGTAATCCTCCACCACGTTGAATTGTTTCCACAGCTGGGCATATTCCATGGTTTCGTCATAATGTTTAAAATAGAGCGCCGGTGTGGGAATGTAAAACACGCGTTGAAAGCCCTGTTCGCGGCAATAAGATTCAAAGATCTCCAAAATTTCTTCGGCATCACTATACCCTAATTGTTTAAAAACAAATCCGCCATAACTTGCGCCGGGATGAGAATGCAGAACTTTTTCACCTTCGATGATTCGTTCGGCGGCTGGAAAAAGCGCGACAATTCGATTTTTCTTTTTAAATATCAGGGAATGATCATTGAATGTACGACCAATGTGATAAGTCAAAAAATTACGGTAATGGAACAGATTACCGTTATTGGAATCGTTGACAAAACGGTCCCACTGGTCCTGTTGATCGGATACATATCGAAAAATCTGCACGAAAATGACCTCCTTGGCTTGCTGCGGAAATTAGCGTTTATAGTGCATATTTGCAACAGATGTACGACGTTGATATAGGATGATTAATATCTAAAGGGTTATCAAGTTTTGTCGGGAAACCTCAAACCTAAAAGTCTTTTACCGTTCAATCGGAACATTGACCAGTTTTGCTGTGACTCCGGCCAGCAGATTGAGTTTGCGGACCAGTTCTTCGTGCTTATTATTTTCGCCCACCATTTCCAGAATAATTGAACCAATCTCCGAACAATCATCGAGAACACCTTCGTGCAGGCCGAGGCGGGTCTTGATCAGGCAGCCCCATTCGGTCAATATTTTTTGGACGGTTATAGCCTCTTTTTTACGTTTGTTGACCACAACAATGATAAAATTTTTCATCTGAATTTTCCTTTTAAAATTTAATTACTGGCCGCTGCTACCAATTTTCGGATAGACGGCACTATCATTAATTCTACCTGTCCGCGCGGTTTTGCTGCTTTTTCAAAAAGGGCGACTGAAGCATCTACCACATTTTTCTTTAATTTCTTGTTTTTTGCCAGCGCTTTTGCAGCTTCAAGTCCGAGATTGGCCAGAGCATCAAGATCCGCCGACATGCTTTCGATCTCTTTTAACACCGGTGAAACCTTGATAATTTCCATGAGTTGACGATGATTTTCCTGCCAAACTGAGAGTTGTAGGATTAGTTCCGCGGCATCCGGATTTTTTGGATCGGCGATATACTGGTCAACCAGCTTTGAAAAATGTCTCGCGGTCATGGATTCCGGTCTGGCCGCATCGACCACGCGGGTATAGGGAGACTGCTGCAGGTATATTTTACCCTGGCGATGACGGGTGTATATTTTGACAGGCTCAACGACATCTACAAATGTTTTCAGTGCCGTAATATCCTTGTCATTGGTCAAACGCCGGAGCATCATTTCGTAATTTTTTCTGTGCAGAAGTCCCAGTTCCTCCAGGTGAAAGCTGGTTATTTCGAGACGGCGATACATATCGTCAACATTTTTGACTGACTGGGGCGACCAGAAGCGTTCAGCGATGGCAGCGGTCCTGGGCCAGATGCGGGAATCAATGGTTTCATTGGTAACGAGTTCTGCCCAGCTGGTGGCTTCGCCACCCAGAATCTGTTTTTGTTCTTCCGCCGACAACGGCGTTCCTGCAGGGATAGGATCGTTCAGGTAGTGATATTCGGCGGGTTGGATCAGATCGATATAATAGCCGTTGGAAAGAATGCCCATGTAGCCTTTTTGGGCGGATTCGATCAGGGATTTCTGGCCACGCCAGGAATGAATGACAATATTATTGGGTAAACCGGGCTGGAAAATCTCGTCCCAGCCAATCATTTTTTTATTGTATTTTGTCAGGATTTTCAAAACACGCTTGTTGAAGTAAGCCTGAAGCATATGATTGTCAGGGATGTTGTT
>JAFGXZ010000194.1 GCA_016936335.1 Fidelibacterota bacterium | reverse complement strand
TATTAAATGGCTGGATTTCTTATCTGGCGTTCTTCGGGATGCTAATTGCTGCGTTTGCCAAAGCGGGGGGTTTTCCGCTGCACAGTTGGGTGCCGGATTTCAGTAAGGAATCTCCGGTAGAAAGCGCCGCTTTTTTACCGGCTTCATTAGATAAACTACTTGGTATCTATCTGCTTGCCCGGATTGTACTGTCCATTTTTAAATTACCGCTCGTAATGTATTTGATCATCATTACATTAGGTGCTTTAACCGTTATTACTGCTGTAATGATGGCCATGATCCAGCATAACGGTAGAAAACTTCTCGGATATCATGCTGTTAGTCAGGTAGGTTATATGATAATGGGGGTTGGCAGTGGCAGTGTATTAGCAATAATGGGAGGATTGTTCCATATGGTTAATAATACCATTTATAAGTCAAACCTCTTTTTATCATTAGGTTCCGTTGAGAAAAAGACTGGAACAAATAACCTGGATGAATTGGGCGGTCTTGGAACTAAAATGCCGATTACATTTATAACGGCACTTGTCGGTGCATTTGCAATTTCCGGAATTCCGCCTTTTAATGGATTTTATTCCAAATGGATGATCTATCAGGGTGTGTTGGATTTAGCAAAAGGGGTCGGTCCTGTATATCAGATATGGTTACTACTCTGTTTAATTTTGGCGGTATTTGGAAGTGCGTTGACATTGGCCAGTTTTATGAAATTCATTCATGCGATTTTCCTGGGTCGGAGACCGGAAAAATTGGATCACATAAAAGAAGCTCCGCTAAATCAGTGGGTTGCCACCGGAATATTAGCGACACTGTGTATCGTTTTTGGTTTATTTGCATTGCAAATTCCAATCAGACATTTTATTCTTCCGATTGTCAATGAATACGGTCTACAAGTGCCGGTAATACTAGGCTACTACGACCCGATTTTAGTGTTGCTGCTATTCGGCTCTGTGCTGCTGCTTGGATTGTTGATCTACTGGGGAGTTCGCAAAGTTCGATTTGATGAGATCTATCTGGGTGGTATGGAGGCATTGGAACATTTCAGAGTATTGGGAACAGAATTTTATAATGAAATTCGCAATATGAAACCACTCAAAGGTATCTATAATGGGGCTGAGAAGAAATACTTTGATATCTATGATGTCAGTAGTAAGTGTTCTTTTTCGATAACCCGCTTTTTTAAGGCAATTCATAACGGACAGTTACAGTTATACAATTTATGGATTGTGTTGGGAATGGTGATTCTTTTGTGGGTAGTATTATAGATGAACGTTAATTCAATTACATTTCCGGAGGATTAAATGCCTGTAGAAACCTGGTTGATCTTTATTCTTGGATTTATGATTATAGGATCGATCATTGCACTGGAGTTGAAAGACCTTTTATCAGCGGTCATTTCAATTGGAATTGTCGGTCTTGGTGTATCCCTTGCTTTTCTATTCCTGCAAGCGCTGGATCTGGCGATAGTTCAATTCCTCTTTGAGATATTTGCATTGATTATATTAATCAGAGCATTTATTGGAAAAGAATATCACATTCAGGAACCATCCAGATCACATATAGTGCAGACGGTGATTACGATTGGTGCCTTATTGCTGATACTGTTATTAAGCATTAATATGTTCAAAGCCTTGCCCGGTTTCGGTCACCCGATCTTTTCAACGGCAAAACATTATGTTGAAAATGGTGGTTTGGAAACCGGTTCAGCGAACATAGTATCAGCGATCATTCTGGATTATCGTGCTTATGACACACTTGGAGAAGTGACGGTGTTATTTACGGCAATCCTGGGTGCGCTGACAATCTTAAGAACCAAGAAATCCAATGGCCTGGCAGGAGGTGATCATGAAACAAACTGAAGGAATGACACTGATTGTCAAAACAGTTACGCGCATCAGTGTCTGGTTGATCCTGCTGTATGGGATTTACATCATCCTGCACGGGCATTTAAGCCCGGGAGGAGGATTCGCCGGTGGGGTAATAATTGCTTTGGCATTTCTAAATGTGATGCTGGCATATGGCCGGAATTTTATCAACCGCTGGGTTAATATTGGATTTTTACACGATATTGAATCATCAAGTGCGGCGCTATTTTTGGCAGTCGGAATCCTTGGAATGGCGATAGGCGGTGGTTTTCTGGCAAATTTCATCAGCCATGGTAAACTGTATAACCTGCTAAGTGCCGGTACTATCCCTGTTTTAAATATAATTATTAGTGCAAAAGTCAGTATGGGACTATTTGTCGTTGTTTGGACCTTATCGGTTTTTCATTTAGACAAAGGGGGAAAAGACGAATGACCGTATATATACTCTGTTTCACCCTGTTTTTAGTCGGAATTTATGGTGCATTAACAAAACGGGACCTGATTAAAATTATCCTGTCTCTGGGTATTATGGGCTATGCGGTAAACCTGATGATAATTTTATTCGCATATAAAGAGGGCGCAAGTTTTGCCATATTGGTCAGAGATGGAATTAATTCCAATATGGTCGATCCGTTGCCGCAAGCGTTGATTCTGACATCAATTGTTATTGAACTTGGAATCACGGCAATGCTGGTAGCATTGTCCATAAGATTATTTCAGAAGTATAAGACATTCGATATCACTAAAATTAGGAGGTTGTCAGGATGATCCTCCCATTTTTAATTATAATTCCGTTACTGGCCGCTTTTCTGATTACCTTGATTTCCGGTGAAAAGGATAATTGGGCCATCGTGTTATCAGTGTTGGCAGAAATGTCGTTGCTGACATTAGCATTGTTCAGTTTTTTTACCACCGGAAATGACACTTTCATCTATGAAATGAGCGGGTGGAAAATTCCGCTGACGATTTGCCTGGTTCAGGACGCACTTTCAGGCTTCATGCTGGTAATTGTTAACCTGATTGCTCTGACATCACTGATGTTCTCGATCAGCTATATCCGCCAGTATTCAAGTCCCTGGAAATATTATGCTCTGTTTATGCTGCTGATAACAGGTATGAACGGTGTAATTGCTACGGGCGATATTTTTAATTTGTTTGTATTTATGGAAATCGCCCTGTTTGCAGCCTATGCTTTGGTCGCTTTTGGCGCAAAAGCCGAAGAATACGAAGCGGCGTTTAAATATGCTGTGATGGGATCGATCTCATCAACCCTGATTCTACTGGGGATCGGAATTTTGTATGCCAGTACATCGACCTTGACCATGGCCAACATTGCAGCCGAGTTACAAACCAAGAGTCCGCAAGTGACCCATTGGGTGGCTGCTGTTTTCATGGTCGGATTTGGCCTGAAATCGGCTGTTATGCCATTCCATGCGTGGTTACCCGATGCCCATTCGTCAGCACCGGCTCCGATATCATCTATGCTATCCGGTGTGCTGATTAAAGCATTGGGGATTTATGCCATTATCAGAATATTCTTTAATATTTTCGGGGCACCACCGGTATTTTTAACAATATTCATGGTACTCGGATCAATCTCGATCATTATTGCGTCCTATCTGGCGTTAGGTCAGTGGGATTTAAAACGATTGCTGGCTTACAGCAGTATCAGCCAGATCGGTTTTATTTTATTGGGTTTGGGTATCGGTACTAAATTGGCAATTCTGGGAGCAGTATTTCATATTCTGAACCATGCGATATTTAAATCACTTCTGTTTTATAACGCCGGTGCGGTTGAAATGGCACTCGGTACACGAGATTTGCGGAAGATGGGCAATTTGAGAGGTGCATTACCGGTAACAACAAGTACGTCGATGATCGCGAGTCTGTCGGTAGCCGGTCTGCCACCGTTTAACGGTTTCTTCAGTAAATTGATTATCATCATCGCAGCGGTTCAATCACAACATATTGCATATGCCATCATCGCAGTGATTGGCAGTCTACTGACATTGGCTTATTTTATGAAAGTCCAACGCTATGGATTCCATGGTGAGACGGTTGTAAGCGAGATCAAGAAGCCAGTCAGTCTTGGGATGAAATCAGCGATGATCATTCTCGCGGTCTTATGTGTTGTTGCCAGTATTCTGATTATTCCCGGCATTAGAGAAATCACAATGGATCCGGTTGTATCGGTCATTATGAGTAAAACCGGGTACGTTCAATCGGTGATAGGGAGGTAGTATGAAAATCCAACAACGCAGTCGGCTATTTGTGTTTATTTTTTCCTTCCTGGTTTGGTGTGCACTGACCAGTATTAAAGATATCCAGGAGGTCGTTGCCGGTGTATTTGTAGCAACCCTTGTCAGCATCGTTGCCGGTAAATTTTTGATTACATCGGAAACAAGTGAACATATTCTTAAACGAATATTATCATCAATCCGTTACCTGTTCAGGTTTCTCTGGGAAATGGCGAAAGCCAATCTGCATGTGGCTTTCATTGTTCTTCATCCAAGTCTGCCGATTAAACCGGGAATCGTCAAAATTAAAACCACTTTGACGAAAGATTCGGCAATCACGGTTTTGACCAATTCAATCACGCTAACCCCCGGTACCCTGACAGTAGATGTTAATCCTGAAAAAAATGAGATTTACGTCCACTGGATTGATGTCCTTTCGACAGATGTTACAAAAAATACAAAGACCATTGGTGGAAAATTTGAAACACTACTCACGGAGGTCTTCGAATGAAACTATTACGATGGATTCTGGGTTTGTTATTTATTGCGGCATTTTTGTATGGAAATTTTTTCATATATAACGGACTCATTCTCTATAAACTGATAAATGTTATTCTTTTCTGTGCACTTTTTGTCCTGTTTAGGGTTCTTTTTGGACCAACTGCCGCCGATCGAATTGTCGCTGTTGATATTATGGGTATATTAATTGTCGGACTGTTGGCTATCCTTGGTCTGGTATATGATCAGTCATTTTTCATGGATATCGGGCTAATCTGGGCTTTATTGAGTTTCATTGCCTCGCTGGCTTTTGCCAAGATTCTGGAAGGGAGGTATTTAGATGACTAGAGAAATAATCGGAATGGTTTTTATCCTATTGGGTATCATGTTCGACTTTTTTGGAGTTCTTGGGCTGGTTCGTTTACCGGATGTATATAATCGCCTTCAGGCGGCTACAAAGTGTGTGACGTTTGGATCCGCCGGGATTCTCTTTGGTGTGTTCATTATTCAGGGGTTTAATAGTTTTGGTTTTAAAGTGATACTCGGTATCGTTTTTATTTTCCTAACATCACCCGTTTCCGCCCACGCCATATCCCGTGCCGCTCATCAAAGTAAAATTCCATTGGCGAAGGAATCTGTCGTGGATCAATATCAAGAAGATAACGAATTAAAGGATTAACTATGTTTCTTCCAAAAATACGTGAAGTAACCGAAGCGCTGAAATCACTGTTTTCGCCTGCATATACAACAAAGTTTCCATTTAAGCCTTATGTCGCTCCTGAAGAGTATCACGGTTACCCGAAATATTACGAGGATGGCTGTATTGGTTGTGGAACCTGCGCCCAGGTATGTCCAACCAACGCTATTGATATTTTTGATGACCTTATTACCGGGAAACGCAAACTGGTACTTAATTATGCTTCTTGTTCGCAGTGTGGACAATGTGAGGAGAAATGTATCACAAATGAAGGCATCAAACTCTCAAACGAGTACGTATTGTCTACACCGGATCTGAAAGCACCGGAAGTCTTTGAAACCGTTGAGAAAGACCTGGCAATTTGTGAAGTATGTGGAAAAGGATTTGCCTGTCACGATCATCTTTTATTTGTAAAGGAACGTCTTGGGGCAAAAGCCTATGCTCATCCGAACCTGTTAATTGAGACGCAGCGCCAATTCACTGAAGTAAAACCATCTGCAATCAAGGATCATATCAGACGTGAAGATTTGATAAAAATGGTCTGTCCGGTTTGCCGGCATAAAACAGTTGTCTCGGATGAATTTTAAGGAACTTCAGAAAAAACTGAGTCCAATAAAAAATACTAAAATTGTGATGGTGGGACTGGGCAATCCTATGCGTCAAGATGATCAATCCGGGTTGATTTTGTTGGAAGAGATACAAAAGCGGAAACTTCTGAAGGGAGCAAAATTTGTTTCTGCGAAAACTACACCGGAAAATCATCTCGAAAAAATAGTATCCCTGCACCCGGAGATTGTCATCTTTGTCGATACTGTAAAAATGCAACGAGCTCCCGGAGAAATCACCAATATTCCGCCAACTCAGGTTGAATCCAGAGGGTTTAGCACCCATAGTTACTCGATAAAACTCATCGAAAAATATCTTCGAAATGAAGGCATCAATAACTTTATGTACATTGGTATCGAACCGGGAGAAATGGGAATAGGCGAGTCTCTTACAACTCCGGTCAAAGAAGGAATTGACTCATTCTTTAATTAATTTATGTTTAATAACGGAAAAAATAATAAACCGGCGAAGTTGATATTACCGTTTCACACGTTAGATACGCTGCGGATCAGAATTGGCTGGATTATAAATATTCGCTGGGTAACGATT
Organism: Fidelibacterota bacterium; assembly: GCA_016936335.1. Taxonomy (GTDB): domain Bacteria; phylum Fidelibacterota; class UBA2242; order UBA2242; family UBA2242; genus B118-G9. The sequence continues at coordinate 971 of JAFGXZ010000194.1, read as the reverse complement.
TTTGGGTTGCTGTCGGCAATTCCGATCAGCCAGCGTATGTTACATTTTCAAATTGCCTACCCGCAACTCTTTATCATCGCCGCAATATTAGTCGGATTGAACCTGCTCTATTTCTTTCTGTTTCGATACTATCCATTTAAAAGCTTCAGGCAGGAATTCACATTTACAGAAATTCAACTGGTTATGGATCTGATCATTATATCATTTCTGGTTCATTATATTGGTGGTATTGGCAATCCGTTTTTCTTTATTTATATCGTAAATATCATCATTTCGGGAGTTTTGTTTTTAGGTAATGTGCCCTACGTAAATGCTATAATAGCCGTAGTATTATTAACTATCTGGAGCATACTGGAGTATAACGGCATTGTTGAAAACTACACAATCAGGGCTGAACCGATCCGGCTTTCGGTTCTTATTACGTCACTTTGTGCGTTTTATGTTTTAATATTTGCAACGACTTACGTGATTAAGGATTTTATCTCCGGATATCGTCACTTAAAAAAACTAATCGACGAGAAAAGTGAACAATTGGAGGATACGATTAAAGAAAGAGATAAAATTTTCCGGTTTACTGCCCATGAATTAAAATCTCCGTTAACGACATTGCGCAGTATGCTGGCTGTTATTGAAGAAGTATACTCGAAAAAAATGAATGCTGAAGTGGCGGATATGATTAGCCGGGCTGTCATTCGCACAGACCAGGTTCTGGATATGGTAAAAGACATGATTGACGTCACTCAATATCGGCACGGAGTGAGTGAGAGGATAATTGAAAATATCAATTTTAATAACTGGATCGAACGAATAGTATCACCGTTTCGTGTCTATGCGGATCGAAAATCGATTACCATTACTATAAATAAACTGACGCCTGACATGAATATAAATTTCGATGGACAGGCGCTGGAAAAAGTCCTTACTAACCTTGTCAATAATGCCATCCGGTACAGCCTGGAGAAGACTGTAAT
>JAFGXZ010000193.1 GCA_016936335.1 Fidelibacterota bacterium | reverse complement strand
TTTTCGCCAACCCGGCGGCAAATTTGGAAAGATCATCTGCCGACGTAGCGCCAACCGTCACTGGAACCAGGTTGATTCCTCCGGGAAAAATCACCTGCAAGAATGGCAGCTGCACCTCCAATGCATGTTCCGTGCGGTGCCCGGCTTCGGAAAACTTTGCGATCGTACAGCTTTTCACAATGTTCTCACACATCGGCCGATCCACCGGAATAATTCCCAGCGGCGTTTCATAGGCGTCACCGTCATAAACCGAAACACCGGAAAAATAATCGCTGTGGCTGGGTGAAATGACGATTGCCCGCTTGAACTGATACTTTCTAAGCAATTGAAAGCCATAGGCTGCCGTAGGCGCCGAACAGGCGTAGCCCGCATGAGGCGAAATTAGCCCGAATATTCGCTTTGGAATAAAATCCAATTCGGGCACGTCACGAAGATAAGCCACTATTTCCCGCTGCAACGCCTGAGCGCTGCCGGAATAGAATCTTCCGGCAACTGATGGTTTGCGAATTTTATTGTTCATATTCCTCACTTAAATCATCCCCAAAATACTCGTTGCATCAGGGAATGTCAAGATGAAATCACATAGATTCAGAATAACAAATTAGTTAAGCACGTCGATCTCAGATTCCAGGCGCTGGCGGAGCCAGTCCCAAACCCGCCGGTAACATAGACATTTCAATTGGACTGTATCGTCCTCAAATACCTGTTCGATTACCATACTGTTATCCCGCAGGAGCGCAATCGCTTTCGTGTTGGTCAGGGGCACTTCGATATTCAATGTCATCTCTTCCATCCGGAGTTTATCCAGAATACTTTTCCGCAGATCGTCAATTTTCAGATGCTTCAACGCCGAGATATAAATACCGTCGGGGTGGTCGCGCTTCACAAGACCAAACAGATCTTTGTCCATCCTGTCGATTTTATTGAAAATAGTCAGGGCAGGAAGGGTAAAAAGTCCCATCTGAATCAGGATTTCGTTGACGGTGTTGAGGTGGTCCATACAGGTGGGGCTGCTGATATCTATCACCTTCAAAATCAGGTCCGCGTCCCGGGCTTCCTGCAGGGTACTCCGGAATGAGGCCACCAAATTCGGCGGCAGTTTGCGGATAAAACCCACAGTATCGCTGAGTAGAACATTGTGATACTTATCGATCTTCCACTGTCGGACAGTCGTATCAAGCGTTGCAAATAGTTTATCTTCCACCAACACATCGGATTTTGTCAACAGATTCAGGATAGTCGATTTCCCGGCATTGGTATAGCCCACCAGGGCAACCCGGTAGTAACTGTCCCGGCCTTTGCGTTGTGTTTCCCGTTCCCGGTCGATATGTTTTAATTCTTTTTTTAATTTTGAAATCCGGGTTCGGATCAGGCGGCGATCCACTTCAATCTGGGTTTCTCCGGCGCCACTTCTCACACCAATGCCACCGATCTGTCGTTCGAGATGCGTCCAGCGCCTTGTCAATCGGGGTAGTAAATATTCCAGTGTCGCCAGTTCCACCTGGGTTTTCGCCTCTTTGGAGCGGGCATGCCTGGCAAATATTTCCAGGATGACACTGCTCCGGTCCCGAATCTCAGTACTCAGGATTTTTTCAAGGTTACGGGACTGGGTCGGCGATAGATCATCGTCAAAAATAACTTCATCCAGTTTCAGCATCGGGATTAATGCCTTGATGTCTTGCACTTTCCCTTTACCGATGTACAGCGATGGTGAAATTTCTTTTCGGTTTACAATAAATTGATCAGCGACTTCATAACCAAGAGTGCGCACCAGCTCACCCAGTTCTTCCAGATGTTCTTCCACTGTTTCCGAATTTTGGAGCGGTGTGGCCACTCCTACTAAAAGAACCCGTTCATCCATGTTGCAGTTTTCCCCTGATTTTTCGATTAACCCGACCAATATAACTTTCCAGAAGAGCAATAAGCAGCACCATAATAATCAACCAATCGCTGTATTCACGATGGTGCTCCAACCGGTTCAGATCATTTTCCCCACCGATAAAAAACACAGCAATTTTGCCGGGGTAATCGCTCAATAATTTCTCAAAATCCAGAATACTTAAAAACTTCGATGAAGATTCACTTTCCGGAACATTGATTGCATATTGGTTTATCTTTCGGCCTTCGGAATAGAGTTCATAGAAACCAGGAATCCCGGTGTCATCAAACAAAATCGGATCATTAGTTCCCAGCGCCAGTTTGATGCGTCGATTATCGGGTGTATGAATCGATAAATCGGTCCGAATGTTCAGTTTTGATGGTGATATGAGCAGCGTATCACCACACGCCATATCCAATTCTGGCATTCCCTGTTGGGAAAGGTAAAATACTAAGCGATTCATGATCGCCGGGAAAAACCCGGTCATCTGCAGGTTGCTCCAACCCGCTACCGGCGCCGACGCCAGCAGTATTCCCCGGCCGGCGGTGAGAGTCGCGTCTATAATAAAGGGTGTATTATCCTCATAAGTGGCCAGAATCCGATGATTTTTCCCAATGCTGAAGCCCGGAATCGTATAAAACTCCGGTGAGTATTCAAAGGAATCCTTATCACGTAAAAGTCGGCCGAAAACCGGGTGTGTCGCGTCAATATTCCCGGATTTCAGGTATTGACCGGACTCGGCTGTCCGGGTGGTTCGCCACTTGGGAAAGCCAAAGTTAATTGCCCAGAGTGAATTAAATTTTTCAGGAGTGCAATCCTTACCGGGAAACAGCAGCAGCCCCCGGTTCATTTCCAAAAAGAAATTCAGTTTGGCTCGGGCATTGTCGGACAATTCATCAATATTGGAAAAAACCAGCAGATCGTATACCGCTAAATCTTCAGTTAAAAATAAACTTGGAGATGTCATTTTTACCAATATGACAGAAGACTCATCCGCGGTAAGGGCCAGTTTAATGTAACGACTATCATCCGGATTGCGCGATACAATCAGCACTCGAATCCGATCGGGAATATTGAGCGGGACGAAGCGTTTATTATCCATCAACAAATCATCGTCAGAAATTTTCAACTTAGCCTGGTGAAATCCCTGCGCCGGCGGCAGGAATTCAAACCGGACATTCGCCTCTTCACGAGGAGGAATAGTCAGTAAGGCCTGGCCAAGTTTCTGATCTCCCAGAAAGAGCGATACCGGTGCTTCAACAGGGTTGGAATTCCAGTTAGATAAAAAGCCCCGGATCTGCACTGTTTGATTTTGCCGGAACAGCTGGCCGGGAATAGATATTGATGAAATCGCCACATTCTCCAAATTACAGGTTACTGGAAAAAGAATCACCCGGCTGACACTTGCTTTGAAAAAGGCATCAACACCGGGATCTCTTTGAAAATCCGACAACTGAAAATCACTGAGAACCCAAATCGCCGGATTTAACTCCCGTTGAGATTTCAAATCCGTTTGAATGGTATTAATCGACCGGTTGATACTACCGCTTCGATTTGAAGCATCAATATTGGCTAAAATATCTTCAATCCCGGTCGGATCAGTAATTAATCCAATATCTTTTATTTTCTGGGGTTGAGTAGATTCAATCAGTTTTATATAAACGGGGTAATCGATCTGTTCTGTGGCTGAATATAAACTTGATTTCCCGATTTCCAACAGCGACTTGCCCTTCAGCCGGGCTTGCATCGACAATGAATTATCTACAACCAGGTACAGCGTTTCACCTTTACCAACAACAATTCCGGGCGACTGAGATGTCCGATAGGGCCGGGCAAAGACCAGAATGAGTAGCAGAATCAGCAGAATCCGAAGCAATAATAACAGAATCTGACGAATTTTCAGTTTACGAATAAGATCAATTTCCAGTTGTTTCAGAAACCGTAACGTACTGAATTCCTGCTTATAATAGCGCTGCCGGCCTATCAGATGAATCACAATCGGAACGACCACAAGCGGTAATAAATAGAGAAAAAATGAATTTATAAATGACATAAAATAAATCGTTAAATTAGAAAATACATTATCGTTGCTGCAACCGTGGGAATAATCAGGTTATCATCCAGACGCCAGGTAAAATATTCCAGCACTCCGGCGGCCACAGCGCCAACCAGTTTTACATGCTGGGGAATGCCGGGAATCCACCATGTCACCAACAGGCTGGAAAGAATAAAGGCCAGGGTCCCTTCCAGGGTTTTGAAACGGGAAATTCGTATCTTTCCTATGGACATCCCCACCAGACAGGCTGTTGGATCGCCCACCTGAACAAAGAACATGGCGGTGACCGCCAATTCTTTTGGAAAAAATGCAGTAACCAGCAACGATCCTATCAGGAGGTAACTTGCTCCCGTCAAATGATTGGCATGTTCGTGAGGCCGGGTCATTCTGCCAAAAAACCGGTTATACAGATTTTTGCAGAAGGGTACATAAAACCGCAGACCTTCGGCAATAAGTATTATTCCGACGAATATTCCCAGAATGATGACAGCCGGCTTTTTATCCAGGAAAAAATGATAAATCAGTGGAATTAACGCCGCCAGATAATGAATGAATTTGCGACCGAGTTCCGGCTGGGGAATTTCATTCACGGTGCAATTTCTCCGTTAATGTTTTGAAATTATCGAAGGGTTTTCCATTAGAAAAAACAGCCGAACCGGCCACAATCAGATCCGTGCCGGCATTTTTAGCATTGGTAACCGTATCGATATTGACACCACCGTCGATCTCGATAGGAAAGCCATATTTTTTCGAATAGGGTTTCGCCAGAACTACTTTATCCAGAGCCTCTTTAATCATTTTCTGGCCGCCGAATCCCGGATTCACGGTCATAACCAGCAAATGGTCAATGAATTCCAGATAGGGCTCAATATCGGCAAAAGGTGTCGGCGGATTTATGACCAGGCCGGCTTTGGCACCCAGTTGCCGAATAGTGTTAAAATCCCGCACCACATCCTGGCTGGATTCAATATGGATCACTACGGTATCGCTTCCGGCTTTGATAAAGGGTTCGATAAATTGTTCAGGATTGGTGATCATCAGGTGAGATTCCAGGTGCAATCCGGTATGTCTCCGTATCGCTTCAACAATAAACGGCCCAATGGTGATATTCGGAACGAAATGACCATCCATAACATCCAGATGCAACCGCGTGGCGCCTGCTTTTTCAACCGCATCGATCTCTTCACGTAATCGTGTAAAATCGGCGGATAACAGTGATGGTACAATTTCCATATTAGTCTCCGGAATGGCTGGTAATCGTGACTTCCAGATTAATCAGGACAGCGTTATCATAAAAGTGGCCGGTTTCCGGTTTTTGGCCGATAACCGTATAGGCAACCAGGTCGTCGTTGGTAATGTACCGGACAACTCCGACCCGAAAGCCGGATTTTCTGATTGCCGCTTTGGCCTCGTCAAGATTCATGCCGAAGAGATCCGGCACTTCCAACTGCCGGGGCGGTGGGCCCTTGCTGACTACCAGTGATACGCTGTCACTGGCAGAAATCATCTGGCGGGGGCGAATCGATTGAGCCGTGATAACATCCCGTGGTTTATCCGATGAAAATTCATAGCTGATGGAGTCGGTTCTGAGATGGTAGCGTTGTAGTTCCAGACTTGCCGCTTTCATCACTTTTCCAACAAGATTCGGCATCGGGAAAAAGCGTTCACCGCTGGTAATTACCAGACGTATCATTCGACCTGCTTTCACCATCGTTCCGGCGGGCGGCTGTTGATCAACTACTGTCTGAGGCGGCAGATTATTATTTTCAGTGGAATCAATGACCTCATAATGCATTCCAACCATATCCAGAATTATCGCCGCTTCATCCAGTGAACGGCCGCGTACATCTACCAGGGTGATTTCCTTGCTGTTTCCCACGTAAATTGGCAATACAATCTTATCTATTACCAGGACAAAAATAATCGTAAAAATCACGAAAACAATCAGAAATCGAATCCAGTTGCGCACAGCGATTGTCATCTTACATTTCCTACCTATTAACGCTTCTGTAGCCGGACCGCAAATCCGCCGGTCTCATTGTGAAAATGCGGCAGAACCTGCACGGCTCCATTTTTATCACACCATTTTGCTTCAACAAAATTATCGGCATTCTCAATTGTAAAATCTTGGTTTTCTTTTAAAAACCATTCGATATTTTGCCAATTTTCTTCCGGTTCGATAGAACAAGTACTGTAGACCAACACACCTCCAGGCTTTACAACGCTAATCATATTTGTCAATATTTCTCTCTGCATGATACGCAGTGTTTGAAGGTCCTGCGGTGTCCTGTTCCAGCGTAAATCCGCCCGCCGTGCCATAACACCGGTTCCCGAACAGGGTACATCAAGAAGAACTTTATCGGCCAGCGGGAATGTCCCTGATCGGGCATCGGCAACGCCGTAATTTACAAAATCAAGCCCTAAACGAAAGGCTTCATTTTTCAACAGTATCACTTTATCGGCGGAAATGTCATACGCATGGACAATCGACTCCCGACCTGCCAACTGTGCGATCATGCCGGTTTTTCCACCGGGTGCTGCACAGGCATCAATAATCGTTTCACCGGGTTGCGGATTCAACAGGCGAACCGCCAGCGACTGGCTGATGTCCTGAACAGACATGAAACCATTAGTAAACAATTCGCTGCGGATCAATTCACCCGGTGTATCCGTCGAAAAAAATATGATCGGTGAGTCTGTAGCCACCGTTATAGCATACCCGGAATCCTTTAGTAATTGAAACAGATTCTCCCAGGATATTTTTACCGGATTATGTCGAAAATAGATTTTCTGATAACTGTTATTAAAATCAGCAATTATTTGCGTGTTTTCGATTCCGAAATTTTCAATCCAGCGATTAATCATCCATTGCGGATGGGAATACCGAATCGCCAGCGACGCATTGTCCGGAAGTTTGGAAAACCGTGTTTCCAGATCGTCTTTCGATGGCAAATGTCGCAGAATCCCATTGATTAATCCGGCAGCCCGGGGTTTTTTCAATTGTTTTGCAGCCTCAACAGTTTCATTCGTAAATGCATGGGGTGGTGTTTCCAGTATCAAATACTGAAAAACGCCAACCCGTAGCAAATTCAATACTGTATTTTCAAATTTACTTACCGATCGTTGAGATGCAATTTCGATCACATGGTCCAGGTACAAGCGATGCAGGATAACCCCTTTCACAAGCAAGTACAGAAAATCGCGGTCTTTTTCTGACAATTGCAGACGATCCGCCATAGCGGTAATTCTATTTTCATAGTTAAAATACTGATGATGATAGGAATTCAGGATACGGACAGCGGCAGTGCGGATATTCACAACTGGAACCGATCCCCGATTTTGGCCGGAAAACCTCGTAAAAACTCTGCAACCGGCAGCGCTTTCTTAGCTTCCGATTGTAACTCCTGTGGATAAAGTATTCCCGAACCTGTCTGGATACCCATGTGATTCTTATCCCGGATAACAATCGTTGCGGGCATTTCACTTGAATCATCAAGTGAATAACAAGCCCTAAGAAATTTAATTCGTTTTTTCCCGAAAACGGAATAAGCACCAGGAATCGGCGATAACCCGTGAATCAGATTCTTCAACGACATTGCACTTTTTGACCAATCAATTTCACCCATCTGGGGAAAAATCTTCGGCGCCAGACTAACTTGTGATGGATCCTGCGGAATGGCTTCAACTTTTCCACATTCCAATTTATTGAGGACAGAAACCAAAGCCGGCGCACCCAGATTGGACAATCGGGTATAGAGTCCACCATAGGTATCTTGTTCTGCAATCTCAACCGCTTGTTGAAAAATAATATCTCCGGTATCCACCTTCGGCCTGATTTGAAAAATAGTAATGCCTGTCTGTTTATCACCGTTAATCAAGGCCCAGTTGATCGGCGCTGCACCCCTGTATTTCGGCAACAGCGAAGCATGCAGATTTATCGCACCGAGCCGGGCAGCATTGATGAGTTCATCCGGCAAAATCCGGAATGCTACAACAACCATGATATCGGCATTTAATCGTCTGATATCATCAATAAAATGCGGATCTTTCAGAGAAGCCGGTTGCAGAATTGGCAGATTCAACTCCAATGCTAATTGCTTCACCGGTGTTTCATGCAGGTTTCGATTACGGCCGGCAGGTTTATCCGGTCCGGTAACCACCAGCGTCACCTCATGCCCGGATTCTGCAATCGCCCTTAATCCCGGAACGGCAAATTCCGGAGTCCCCATATAGATGATTTTCATAAAGAATCAGATTGTAACAGGTTCAGTTTGGGTGCTTCCCTTTTCGGCAATTTTCTTGAGTTTTGAATCGATAAAGCTGCGTTTCAGCGGACTGATGCGATCGACAAAAAGTATACCATTCAAATGATCAATTTCATGCTGAATTACTCTGGCCGGAAATCCTTCAAATTCTCTTTCAACAACATCCCGCTTAAAATTTTCATAACGCAATTTGATCTTATACGCACGGGTTACCTTTTCATGAATTTCCGGAATACTGAGACAGCCCTCTTCCGATGTATCAACTCCTGAACTCTTCAATATCTCGGGGTTAATAAAAATCTCCCGGAACATTGTTTTATCATGCAGAGAAAAATCGGCAATAAAAAAATGTCGGTCAACACCTACCTGGTTGGCAGACAGTCCTATGCCGTCGTCGTCATACATGGTGGCATACATTCGTTCGAGAAACTCCGGAAAATGGTCAGGTAACTTCCCAACACGTTTTGTTTTACGCTTCAGTAAAGGACTGCCATAAAGATATATTTCCAACAATTCCATCCTATTTTACAACAGATTTGTCGACCAACTTTTCGGCAACGGCTGAGCGGGTAATATGGATTTTGATATCTTTTGCAATTTTAACAACCAGGATACCCTCTTTTTCACGCACACCTTCGATTTTTCCGTACATTCCACCGATCGTTAATATCTCATCACCGGGCTTCAAATCCTTCAGCATTTGCTGTTTTTCTTTCTGTTTCTTCGCTTGGGGACGAATCATCAGCAGATACATCACCAGGATGATCACCAAAAAGGGCAACAATGACATTATCGGATTACCCTGTTGGGTAGCGCCGCCACCCATTGTTCCAGCATAAAGTAACGTATTCACAAAACCTCCAATTTCAAATTAACGTTTAGTTTAATCAATCCGTGCGGTAATGGCAACCCCGGCTTCCCTTATGAAGGCGGGCCGCATGCAGAACTAGCAATGACGTGGTGGCGGCATTGCGCAAACCAATCAATGTATCACTGATAGCTCCATGACGGTAAAAGTGCTGAATGTCTTCATTCAGCTGCCATAAGATACCAAACGCACGTTCCAGTTTCTTTTTGTTGCGGACAATCCCGACATAATTCCACATGGTCTGTCGGATTGTCGACCGGTCCTGACGCAGCAGGTCCGGATCAATCAATTCTGTCTCCTTTTTCCAGTCGGCTACGGCCGGGACAATCATTTTCTGTTCGTGAATCTGAACTGCCGCATTCCGGCCGGCAATTACACCAAACACCAGACATTCCAGCAAGGAACTGCTGGCCAGCCGATTCGCGCCATGCAATCCGGTACAGGCTACTTCGCCGACTGCTTTTAGACACCGGATTGTCGTATTGGCCTGCATGTCCGTTGCAATACCGCCACATTCATAGTGTGCCGCCGGTACAACCGGAATTCCCTCCGTCGCAATATCGACCTTTTGCTCAAGACATTTCTGATAAATTTTCGGAAACCGTTTCCGCACCCAATCACTATCCCTGTGTGTAATATCCAGCATGACATATTTGGTACCGGTTTCACTCATTTCCGCCATAATGGAACGGGCAACGATATCCCGGGGGGCCAGGTTACTCAGTTCATGATACCGTTGCATGAATGCTTCACCATATTTATTACGCAGCACCGCACCCTCGCCCCGCAGGGCTTCCGATATTAAAAACCGTTCTTCATTTGTCGTAAAAAGGGTTGTCGGATGAAATTGTACATATTCCATATTCATAATCCGGGCACCAGCCCGATACGCCATGGCATAGCCGTCACCCCGAACATGGGGCGGGTTGGATGTATGCAAATACAGGTTCCCAAGTCCGCCACTCGCCAGTATGGTCACCTTAGCCAAAATCGGCCTGACCTCCTTTTCATCCTGAAATAAAATATAAGCGCCCACACATGTGCTGGGTTCATAAACATGCTGCGGATTCAATGAGTGATGTGCAAGAGTAATCAGATCGACACAAGTTGCTTTCCGAAGAATTCGGATATTTCCAATCGTTTTGATCTTTTGATAAAACCGGTCCTGAATGGATTGCCCGGTATGGTCTTTTACATAGGCTATCCGCGGAAGCGAATGGGAACCCTCTTTAATCAAATCAAGATTTCCATCGGTATCCCGACCAAAAGGGATTTCCAATTCATCGCACAAAATCCTATCAATAAACTCCGGACCATTTTTATAAATGACCCGCACGGCATTTTCATTCACGATACCAACACCGGTTCGTTGAAAATCATCCAGTAGTGCTGCTTCGGTATCCTCTTTTGCCCGATAAATAATCCCGCCCTGGGCATAGTAGGAAGATGCTTCCGACAACTCAGGTTCTGCTGTGATCATCACCACATTCAAGCCTTCCCGGGCCGCTGAATAAGCCGCCGAGCAGCCGGCCAGACCGGAACCAATCACCAATACATCTGTTTCCACATAACTGTCACTCGATTTCATTATGTTAACTCCAGCATCCGGTTCAATGCAATTCTGGCACTTATAACATATTGATCATCGACAATAACTTGATTAATCAAATTGCCCCTATCAATCTGATCCAATTGATACGCCAATTTAGTCAGTGTTATCTGTGCCATGGATTTACAATAGGGTTCAAAGGACTGTAGTATCTCGATCCGTTTATCAGGATAACTACTTTTCAGGCGATTCACCAGGTTTTTTTCCGTCGCAACCGCCCAGTGCGATCCGGGCTGTGCAGCTGAAATCATGCGAATAATATAGGCGGTGCTGCCCATAAAATCAGCCGCCTGGGCCACGCTAAAATCACATTCCGGGTGGACAATGATATTGATCTGCGGATCGACCTGCCGGAGTTTTTCAATATAACCCACATCAAATTCCTGATGCACAATACAGAAACCGTCCCAGAGAATGACTTTGGCTTGCTTTATAGAGTCCAACGAATTTCCGCCTAAAGCTTCATCGGGATTCCAGAGAATAATCTCCTCCAGCGCAATTCCCAGCGCGAATGCAGTGTTTCGCCCCAGGTGCTGATCAGGGAAAAAAATGACTTTATCTCCGCGCTCAAAAGCCCATTTTAAGGCCACCGCCGCATTGGAAGACGTGCAAACCAGACCGCCATTGTCTCCGCAAAAAGCCTTCATATCGGCGCCGGAATTCACATACGTTATCGGTATAATTTTATGAGAACTGACCGTTTCTATCTCCCGCCAGACATTTTCCACGTCCCGGATGCGGGCGCAATCCGCCAGGAAACAACCGGCCCCGGGATCAGGAATAAACACTTTCTGATTTAATGCTGTAACAATGTCAGCCGTCTCAGCCATGAAGTGCACACCGCAAAAGACAATAAATTCTGCATCTGTCTGGGCAGCAATTTTTGCCAAAGCGAAAGAATCGCCCCGTTCATCGGCATGAGCAATCACCTCGTCGCTCATGTAATGATGTCCAAGAATCTGTAAACGCTTGCCAAGTTTTACTTTGATCTCGATAATACGCTCGTTGAGATCATCCACTGACATGTTTAAAAATGAATCCGGTATTTTGGCGGGATTTAAATTCATCGTTTTCACAGACTCCGGTCAGTACTCATTTTCCTCGAGATGTTTCTTGCGGCGTTCCTCGCGGCGAACCGTATTTACTTCCCAGTGATCATCTTCAATAGGATAAAATTTAAAGAACTCATTTTTCCATTCAGTAAAATTTCCATCCAGTATTGCTCGCCGCGCTTTTGCTGTCAATTCCAGAAAAAAATGAATATTATGAAGCGTATTCAGACGCAGGCCCGTCATTTCACCATTCATATACAGATGTCTCAGATATGCCCGGGAAAAATTCCGACACGTGTAGCAATCGCAATTTTCATCCGGTGGTGTAAAATCTGTTCGATACTGAGATTGTTTCAATATGATTCGCCCCCGCCAGGTATAAAGCGTTCCATTCCGGGCATTACGGGTTGGCAGGACACAGTCAAACATATCGATCCCGCGCTCAATCGCCTGAATAATATCCTCCGGTTTGCCCACGCCCATCAGGTAATGCGGTCGATCCGGCGGCAGCATGGGACTGATGTAAGAAATCATATCAAACATTTTTTCTTTCGGCTCACCCACTGCCAGACCACCAATGGCGTACCCGTCAAAATCCAGGTTAGCCAATGATTCAACGCTTTGTGCCCGTAAATCTTCATAAACGCTGCCCTGCACAATCCCAAACAGGAATTGTCGGTGACCGTAACGCGATTTCAATTTATCGAAGTGATTTTTCGAACGTTGTTCCCAGCCGTTTGTTCGCAGCAACGATTGTCGGGCAGCTTCGAAACTGCAGGGAAAAGGTGTACATTCATCAAAAGCCATGATAATATCCGAACCCAGGGAATTCTGGATTTCCATGGATATTTCCGGTGACAACATATGCTGAGAACCATCTATGTGAGAACGAAAAGTTATATCGTCATCAGTAATCTTTCCCAAATGAGAAAGGCTGAAGACCTGGAATCCGCCGCTGTCGGTCAGAATCGGTTTTTCCCAGCTGTTGAATCGATGCAATCCGCCCGCTGCTTCAATGACTTCAAGTCCCGGACGTAAATACAGATGGTATGTATTGCCGAGAATAATCTGAGCATCGCAATCATCAAGTTCCGCCGGTGTAAGGGTTTTGACAACACCGTGAGTTCCAACCGGCATGAAAATAGGTGTTTCCACAATCCCATGATCAGTTTCAAAACGACAGGCCCGGGCCAGGGAATCCGAATCGGTTGCCAGAACCTTAAATTTCAGTCGTCCGGATGGTTTCTTTTCAGCGTTCATCTATCTAAATACTCTTAAAATATTTCATTAAACAGCTGAGTAATGGAATCAATACCAATAACATCACCAGTCTTCACATTTTCCAGCTGTTTTTGGTTTGCTTTGGGAATATATATTGGTTTAAAACCAAATTTCAGGGCCTCTTTTACCCGTTGTTCAATCAATGGAACCGAGCGGATTTCACCCACTAAGCCCACTTCACCAATAAATACCGCCGACGGATTGACCGGCACATCCTTAAAACTCGATGCAAGCGCAACCACGACTCCTAAATTTATTGCTGTTTCATCAATTCGCAAACCACCGACGAGATTCACAAAAATATCTTGCAGGCGAAGCGGAAAACCAGCCCGCTTTTCAAGCACAGCGACCAGCATCGCCAGGCGTCGATGATCGATACCATTGGCTGTCCGCTGGGGATTGCCGTAGGATGTCTGGGTCACGAGTGCCTGAACTTCAATCAAAAACGGCCTGGTACCTTCCATGCTCACGGCAATCGTGGAACCGGCCACATGCTTTTTCCGTTCTGCCAGAAAAAATTCTGATGGATTATCAACAGGAATCAAGCCAATGTCTTTCATGGTAAACAAACCGACTTCATTGGTCGAACCAAAACGATTTTTCATAGAACGAAGCGTTCGGTAGAAATTTGTCTTGCCACCTTCAAGATACAATACTGTATCCACCAGATGCTCTAGAACTTTCGGTCCGGCAATCATGCCATCCTTGGTAATATGGCCAATAAATACAACACAGAAGTTCAGTTCCTTCGCTTTTCGCAACAGTGTTCCGGCGCATTCCCGTACCTGGGTCACGCTTCCCGGGACATTGTCATAGGCATCACTGTAAATCGTTTGAACCGAATCAATCACCACCATCGCCGGTTGCTGGTTTTCGATGTGGGTAGTAATGTTTTCCAGATTGTTCTCACAAGCTACCAGAATCCGGGAGTTATCAATTCCCATCCGGCCGGCCCGCAATGATATCTGTTCTTCCGACTCCTCGCCGGAAAAATAGAGAAAGCGATCACCCTTGAGTTTGTCCAGAATTTGTAAAACCAGGGTTGATTTGCCAATGCCCGGCTCACCGGCCAGCAGGACTACCATACCTTCTACAAAACCACCACCCAGGACCCGGTCAAATTCTTCGATACCGGTTGCCAATCGGGAAATGTGACCATGAATCGGTTTATTCAAAGTTTGTAATTTCCGGCTTTCCATGCCGGTATGCTTTGACGGTTTTTTTAAAACCTTTTCTTCAACGATAGAGTTCCATGCGCCGCATTCAGGACATTTTCCGGTCCACTTCGGCTGTTGTCCGCCACATTCGTTACAGATAAACACCAATTTGGTTTTATTATTCATACTGTCACCCGCCGCCGGGTTTTAAAATTGCCGATATATCGGTAATATTTCATGAAATCGTATATAAATAAACCACTGAAAATCATCAGGATTCCGACAATTTCTTTTAATGTTATGATCTCATGTAAAAAAACAATTCCCACCATTGAAGCCACAATTGGTGTCAGAAAGGTCACAAAGGATACTTTAACCACTTCGGTTTTTCGTAACAGCGAATAGTAGATGAAAAATGCCGCGGCCGAACCGAATATTCCCAGATAGGCAGCTGCTCCGATATTACGGATAGTCCAGGACATTTCAGTAAATTGTCCCGATATAAGTGCGCCGGTCAAATGGATTGTGCCGCCAATCGCCAGGGACATTGCCGTCAGCACCATTGGATCAAAATTTTCACCGTGGGTTTTGATATAGACATTTGGAAATGATCCCATAATGACACCAAGTATTACAACAAGACAGCCGACCAGGATTTCGGCACTAAAGATCAACTGTTGATCCGAAAGAATCAGTACGACCCCAATAGTTGCCAGAATAATTGACGACAAACGGCGAAGATTCAGGTTTTCCGCCGGAAGCATAAAGTTGGCGATAATTCCACTAAACAAGGGAAATGTCGCCCATAAAATCGAGGATAGGCTGCTGGGGATAAAATTCATTGACCAGTAGGTACACAGATAACTCAGCCCCATGCTGAATATACCGACAACAATATAGAGTTTAACCGAGGCTTTATCCAAAGGGATTTTACGCCCCGTCAATTTGATTATTGGGAACAAAAGCGAAAGTGCAATCGCATAGCGAATCGCCAGGCCAAGCATGGGCGGTGTGGATTCCGATCCGATCTTGATTGCTGCGTAGGTCGTTCCCCAAATAAGACATAAGATTAAAAATTGCAGATACTTGATCAATGTTTTTCCAATAACTTATTACAACTTCCAGCCTTTTAGTCCGGCCTGCTAAATTAGCGATTTAGATGTTATCTTGGTAATAAAATCCGAAAATTTATCGGAGGTATAATTTTTAGAAATCCAAGCCCAGGGAAAAATACCATTGCGGTGAGCGAAATTTGATCATGTCATAGCGCCAGGCGCAATCAATTTTCAACAGGAAATAACCCATAAAAAGACGAGTTCCAACACCAAATCCGGAGACCAGGTCGTCCATAACGGTCCCATAATACGGATCATTGGCGAAGGGATGAAAATCATTCGCAAACCAGGCACCACCAACATCAAAAAAGGTAATTCCCTGAAGTCCACCTATGGTCATTGGTAACGGCCAACCGAGAGCCAGGTATTTGATAAAAGGATAGCGAAATTCTAAGTTGGCGAGAAAATAACGGGTTCCTGACCGTTCATAATACCGTGCTCCTCTAAGAGGTGTAACAAAATCGGAAAAATATATATCTTCCAGCATCGATTCATTTTTATCATCCAGAACACGGTCTCGCCATTTCTGGTTTATCCAGTTTGTTTCACCTCCCAGAAAAAAGCGCTGGGCATTGGGTCCTTCACTAAGTCCACCGGACAGACGTAAAGCAAAAGAATATTCGCGATTCAATTTAAAATATCTCCGGATATCGGCCTGGACAGTCTGGAATTCTAGACTTGTACTGGTATATTTGGGGCTGACTGTTGCATCGATCCGCCAACGCCATCCGTCAATAGGATAGAAATAACTCCACAAGGTGTTATCAAAAACAAATGCAGCCCTTGGCAGGATTGTCTGAATCATGCGTTCACTAATGGTCTCACCATTGTATATATCAATAAATTTCTGTTCGACATTATAGGATGTCACCGCCAGTTCAAACCGCGAAAGCCGCGAAAATGGCCGGGACATGGAAAGGTCAATTCCATAATTTCTCAGACGATAGAGATAATAGAGACTGTAATACCAGAAATTTGCATTATGGAAACCAGTTATGGCATAATTGGTCCGATTTGCCAGATATTGATAGGACAGATAATAATCACTGTTTTCCAGATCGATATACAGCTCCGAACCAAATATTAATTGGTGATCTCCTAGAACATCGCTAAATGCAAATACCGTGGTTCCCTGAAATCCCCAAAATGTATTGTACCCAGCCTGACTATCTATGTAATCCAGGCTGAATTTGGTTTTATACGGACTAACGACAAACTCACCGTTTTCATCTTTATAACTGATCGAATCCGAGAGTGCCATTGTGGTATCGGGTTCTTCCGGGATGTTCCGCTGATAATTGGGTGCAAAGATATAGTTAGTATAGGATTTCTGGGTATCAACCCGGTGGGTATAGGATTTTTTGACATCTTCCGGTGTCGGATAATTAAAACGTATGTTTTCATCAGGATTTTTCCAGATTTCTTTCAGACCCTCTGCAAATACGGTGGCTTTGACTTCTTTGGGTTTATCATAGAGATCCAGTGGATTGCTCAATGTAAAAACGTCCCAACCATAATCAGCATATCCTGCAAAGACCAGACGCGAGTCATCTTTGGAGAGACAGGGCTGAAATATTCCGGTTAAAACATTGCTAATTGCGACTTGCTTACCGGAGTCGATATCCAGGATATACAGGTTAGAGACTCCATTGATATCCGACGTGTAAATAATTTTATTTTGAGTGTTGGCCCAGGCGGGATAATTCTCATTCCAGGGCGTATCGGTAATCTGAGTGATCTGATCGAGATCCAGGTCATACACAAAAAGGTCTGTCTGATTATAGGGAGATGTCGCCCAGTTTGTCAAATCATCTTTTGGAAAACACCCGTTTTTTATATTTCTCTGGGAGGCAAAAATAATCTTTCTTCCATCGGGCGACCAGTTTGGCTCAAAATCCGAAGCCCAATCGTCGGTCAAACGGGACAGTTTGTCTTCTTTCATGTTGTAAAGATACAAGTCGGTTCGATCGTCATTCAAACCGATAAATGCTAACCTGTCACCATCGGGAGACCAGGCCGCAGTAAAGAGCTCATTGATTTCATCGAAGGTATATTTTTTGCGTTTCTTTGTCTCAACATTCACGACAATCAAAGCATCCCTGGCGCCACTTTTTACGGCCAGGACAATTTTTTGACCATCGGGAGACCAGCTTAAACGCGGATTCAACCATTTTAATTCTTCCAGATCGGGAGTGCGCTGACCACCAACCAGCTTATCGTCTACCTGGCCGTCGATAGCATCAATCAGGAATATATCCGCATAACCCTTTCGATCGGACATCAGGGCTATTTTGGTTCCACTTGGATTAATGGCCGGTCCGGTATTAAAATAATTTTTCAGTTTTTTATGATCTGTCAGACGCATGGCAATGTCATCCAGTTCATCGCGATCGGCGACGTCCGGCCAGTATTCTTTCCGCACCCACTTGTGCCAGGCTTCGGTTAACTCTTTTATATCCAGACCGATGGATTTTTCAATACCCTTTTCCGCACTGGAACGGCCTTTCATATTGGTCCAAATTTCACCGATTTTCTGATCCCCATATCGTTCTGCAATAAAGCGGTAGACCGATTGCCCGCCTTTGTATGCCAGATAATAATCCAATTCATTGATATTCGGAATATCGGTATTGGTCGCAATATCCCGCAGAATCATATCCGCATTCGTGTCCCAGCCCATGGAGATATATTCCGCCAGACCCTCATTCATCCACAATGGAATCTGCAAACGCACCCGACCGGAAACGACACTCTGTATATTACCACCATAAATCATGTCGTTTACCACCACATGAACCAGCTCGTGGCGAATCAGATGCCAGAAATTATTGTTGCTTCCGTCAAACGCCACTACCGACCTGTTTTTCAGCAATTCAGTAAAACCCAATATACCCTCCTGGAGATAACTCAGGGTAACATTAGTTTGCTGAAAATCGCTATGCGAATTATAGATAATGACCGAAACACGTTTGCGCATCCGCCAGTTCAGCACACGTGTTATCTCGTTAATGGCCTGCTCGACAACCGGCGCTGCAAAGCGAGAGAGTTCATCTCCTTCATTGTGAAAAAAAATATCGGCGTGATCAGTTTGGATAAAAGACCAGTCATAATCATTGTATCGTACTTTGTTTTTACCAAATTGAGCGGGAGCAGCGGAACTCAGCATCAACACAATCAGCATTACGATGACAATAGACGTTTGATGAACTTTATTAGTTACCGATAAAATCATTTATATTCTCTGAAAAATGTTATAATTCATAATTCTTTGATGTCAAAAGGAATAGAATAGCTACACTATTCCTATTTTAAATATACAACTTTTTTAGATAATTCCACCCAACTGTTCTCCAAGCGGATAAAATAGACGCCGGACGGCAAGTTTTCAGGCTGCCAAACCAGTTCCCGGTAGCCGGAGCGTTGCAGGCCTTCAGCGATTGTTTCCACTAAGCGGCCGTTCATATCATAGACCACAATCCTGGAATCCGTGTCATAGGGCAGATAAATATCAAAATATGTACCGGCATTAAAGGGATTGGGATAGGGATTGGTCAGAAGAAATTTATCCGGCAAATACCCAATATCAGGATCAATCATGGAATATTGTATTGTTTTTAAAATCCAGTTTTCCGGGTCAACGAAGACATTTTCCGGCATTTCCGAAAACTGAAACCCAAATGATTGTGACGCCAGTGAATCCGTAATTATGAGCATTGAATCACGGTCACTGAATTCCACTTTGACAGCCATCGGCATCTGAAAAAGATTGGTTGCCGACTGGGTCTGATCAATCCACAGCGTCATCTGCCAGTTATTCGCAGTCGTTTTCTTGCGCCCCCAGCGGATTTTATAGTCCGGCTGTCCGGATCCGTACACCCACTGATTAAAGAACCAGTCCAGGTCTTCCCCGGAGATTTTTTCGCAAATCTGTTTGAAACCTTCCGTAGTGGCAACGTCCATGTAATACTTTTCCCGATAGGCCGGAAAAATGTCCTGAAATACCGAATCCCCGACCACGCCCCTGAGCATATGCAGAATCCAGGCGCCTTTATCGTATACCAGCAGATTAAAAATGGAACTGACATTGGTCGTGTCGAGGATATACACCGGACCGGATTGCCAGTATTCTGGTCTGTTAATTTTAGCCATATAGTCTCGATATCCATCGCTGCCGTTCTTATATTCCTCCCATAATGCTTCTGAATAGCGGGCGAATCCTTCATTTAGCCAGATTTCACTCCAATTAGCACAGGTCACCATATCACCCCACCATTGGTGGGCCAGTTCGTGACAAACCATCAATTCGCTATATGAACCGAGACTTGTACACGTCTGATGCTCCATTCCACCACCCCAGGAAAACCGGGCATGACCGTATTTTTCATTGATAAACGGATATTCACCCCATATATCGGAAAAAAAGGATATCATTTCTGTTGTTAACAATAAAACGTCAATCCTTGATTCATCTTCCGGATAGTACCAATGTTGAACCGGCATTGTCGTTCCATCTTTGGCGGTATATGTCTGCTCAATTAAATCATAGTTGGTCACGGCCAGGGAGATCAAATACGTCGCTATTGGGTAACGTTCCTGCCATTTGTAAGTTTTGGTACCGTTATTATTATCAAGAATACTTTTTAAAAGCCCGTTTGAAATCGCCACCAGGCTATCGGGAACAGTCAGGCTGATATCGGCGGAATCGGCCTTGTCGCTTGGAATGTCTTTGCAGGGAAACCACCCGCGGGCATAATAGGGTTCACTGAGAGTCGAGACAATCGGAACATTATCATGAAATGCAAAGGAGAATCCCTTTAATCCTGCCGCTACCGGACTACCGCCGTACTGAATTCCGACTTCGAATACTTGTCCGCTGTCCACCGGCGCTTGTAACTGAATACTCAGATCATCACCACTCTGCTGAAAGCCCGAGGCCTCATTCCAGACACTATCGACAATCAGCGGCGACATCAAATCCAATTCAATAACCGACAGGGCATTGATTTTAGATTTACCGCGAATATTTACCTGGCCACTGATTTCTTCATTATCAATGTCAATCTTTAGGTCGATTCCGTAAAATCCGACATCGTACTGATACTGGCCGGATTTCGCTGTGGGTTTTAACAATTCTCTGCGGTTTTGAAGAGCGGCCTGTTTCATTTCAATTTCCCGAAACACCCAATCCGGATCGATTTGTCCGATGGTAATAATACCCATAAAAAAAATGATCGGGAGAAAACTATATTGTTTCATTGTTCTTCTGACTATCTCAATAAAATCTATGACTCTTTCCCAAATAATGCAAAAATTCGTTCTACTATCCTTAGAAATAATTTCGTAGATTCCCGCAGTTCAAACATACGGGAGTATTAACACATGGCTCATATAATTGTTCCCCAGGCAGAAGCGATACTGGATAAGGAATTCAAAGTTCTTGACAAAGGGTTTGTCCGGTTGGTGGATTATCTCGGTGGCGATGATCGCATAGTTCAGGCCGCCCGCGTGTCCTATGGCGAAGGTACTAAAACGGTTCGGGAAGATAAGGCGCTGATCGATTACCTGATTAGTCATGAGCACACATCACCCTTTGAGCAGGTGGTCCTGACTTTTCACTGTAAAATGCCTATTTTTGTCGCCCGCCAGTGGATTCGGCACCGCACCGCTCGTTTAAATGAAATTTCCGGTCGCTACAGCGTCATGGAAGATGAATTTTATACTCCTGAAAAAGAGCAGGTATTATTTCAAAGCAAATCCAACCGCCAGGGACG
>JAFGXZ010000192.1 GCA_016936335.1 Fidelibacterota bacterium | reverse complement strand
TTGAATCCGCCACGATCAAACACAACCGTCATTATCTTCTTTTCAATTGCTTTTTTCGCAATCAGTTCGCCAACCATTACACTTCTATCGGTCTTAGTCGTACCCTTTTTAAGATTTGCCTTGATTTCCGGCGAAAGATCAGAAACAGAAATAATGGATTTTTCGGATTGATCATCGATTAATTGGGCATAAATGTGACTCAGGCTGCGATAGACCGCCAGGCGAGGGCGCTCTGCCGTTCCACTGATATGTTTTCGAATATGGCCTTTACGGCGAAGTCTAGTTTGTATTTTTTCACTTTTTTTCGTACTCATTCCGAAATCCCCTATTTCACACCAACTTTTTTACCGGCTTTTCTGCGTAATTTTTCTCCCTGATAACGGATACCTTTGCCTTTGTATGGTTCCGGAGGTTTAACCGATCGGATTTTTGCCGCCATCTGGCCGACTTGCTGCTTATTGATTCCACAAACCGTAATTTGCAGGTTTTTTGGAACTGTCAGCGTAATGCCTTCTGTCGGTGTAAATAAAACGGGGTGAGAAAAGCCTATATTTATTATGAGAGATTTTCCTCGCATTTCAGCGGAATACCCAACTCCGGTAATCTCTAGGGTTTTTTCATATCCTTTAGTGACGCCTTCAATCATATTTGCAATCAGCATCCGGGTAAGACCATGGAGTGAACGATTGGTTTTACTGTCATTGGAACGGGTCACAACGACTTCATTTTCTTCCAGTACAACATTGATTTCCGATGGATATTCCCAGCTTAGTTCACCTTTGGGACCTTTAACGGTAATTGTATTGGCATTGAATGCCACTTCAGTTTTTTCGGGTATTGGTATGGGTTTTTTACCGATTCTTGACACAGTTTACTCCTTGCTTAAAAGCATTACCAAATATGACACAGCACTTCGCCGCCAACATTTTCTTTGCGGGCGACTTTGTCGGTAACCACACCTATCGGGGTCGACAAGACTGCAATACCAAGTCCTGTCAAGACGCGCGGTACGTCGGTAGCATTGACATATTTTCGACGTCCCGGACTACTGATACGTTTCAGACCTTCGATGGTCGGTGATCCGTCCTTACCATATCTGAGATAGACACGGATAATTCCCTGCTTGCCATCATTTATCAGGATAAAATCCTTAATATATTTTTCATGTTTTAAAATTAATGAAATCCGTTTTTTCATATTTGAAGCCGGAACATCAACCCAACGATGGTTCGCGGCCAATGCATTACGAATTCGTGTAAGATAGTCAGAAATTGGATCTGTGACTGGCATATTTAAATTTCTCCTGTTTTACCAGCTAGCTTTTGTAATACCTGGAATTTCACCCTTGAGAGCTAACTCTCGGAAACATAAACGACAGAGGCCGAATTTACGATAATATGAACGCGGTCTGCCACAAACCGAACATCTGTTGTTTGTCCGGGTAGAGAATTTTGGTTTACGCTTCGCTTTCGCGATCATCGATTTTTTTGCCATATCAGTTATTCTCCCCTGCGCTTACATCTTTTACTGGTCGTTTTTTAAACGGGAATCCAAAAAGTACCAGAAGTTCATGTGCTTCCGCATCGGTTTTTGCGGTTGTCGTAAATGTAATATTCATTCCGCGAATTTTGTCAACTTTATCATAATCAATTTCGGGAAAGATGATCTGTTCTTTAATACCCATATTGTAATTTCCGCGACCGTCAAATGCCTTGTCCGGCATTCCGGAAAAATCACGTACCCGGGGCAACGCAATCGAAATCAGCCGGTCCAGAAATTCATACATCGTAAACCGACGCAGGGTTACACTACATCCCACGGGATCACCCTGGCGGATTTTAAAATTTGAGATTGCTTTTTTTGCTTTGGTGACAACCGGTTGTTGACCGGTAATAATCCGAATGTCTTCCTGGGCATGTTTCAGGGCTGCCGGTTCATCTTTGGATTTGCCAACACCAATATTCAAACTGATCTTCTGCAGTTTAGGAACTTCCATGGTGTTTTTGTAACCAAACTTCTTGATCATTGCCGGCACAACGGTCGTCTCGTATAGTTCTAAAAGTCTTGGTTTATATTCTGCTTTCTTAGCCACTTATGACTCCTCTAATTAGCGTCGATTACTTCGCCGGTCTCTTTTGAATAGCGAACCTTTTTTCCATCTTTCAGTGTTTTATATCCAACCTTGGTCGGTTTATTATTAAAAAGGAGTACAATATTCGAAACATGAATCGGCGCTTCTTTTTCCACAATGCCGCCCTGCTGATTGTTCTGGCTGGGACGTGTATGCCGTTTAATAAAATTCACACCTTCGACAATAACCCGATCGGTATCCAGATAGACCTTCAATACCCGTCCGGTTTTACCTTTATAATTACCGGAAATAACCTTAACCATATCGTTTTTCCGAACACGAATCATCCTAATTCTCCTTTACAGTACCTCAGGGGCCATTGATACGATTTTCATATAATTCTTTTCGCGGAGTTCTCTGGCAACCGGCCCAAAAATACGGGTTCCGCGAGGTTCTAAATTATTGTCAATCAGCACCGCAGCGTTATCATCAAATCGAATATAAGAACCATCTTTACGACGAATTTCTTTCTTTGTACGGACGATGACGGCTTTTGACTTCTCACCCTTTTTAATCATTCCGTTTGGTGATGCCTGTTTTACGGTCACGATTACAATATCGCCAATTGACGCATATCTCCGTCCTGAACCACCTATAACCCGAATACACAGGACTTTTTTGGCTCCTGTATTGTCGGCAACATTCATTCTTGTTTCTTGCTGTATCATCGGAACTACCCCTTAATCTTTCATCCTAGCGACTAAAACTTCTACCAAATTCCAGCGTTTATTTCGGCTGAGCGGTCGGGATTCTTCGATCCGAACAACATCCCCAATCTGACATTTATTTTCGGGATCATGGGCGTAACACTTGGAAGTTCTGCGAATATATTTTCCGTAGACCGAATGCTTCACGGTTCTTTCAATCGTAACAACGATGGTCTTATCCATTTTATTACTAACGACTTTACCAATGAGAGATTTTTTATTTGTGCCTGATTCCATCTTCTCTGTTCCTGTGTTTAATTACCCTGTTTACCCTGTCGTTCAATACCCAGTTTTGATTCATGCAAAACGGTTATGATCTGGGCTATTTCCCGACGAACCTGTTTGATTTTCAACGGGTTTTCCAACTGCTGCAGTGCTTTCTGAAACCGGAGGTTTTCCAGTGCTGTCGTGTTATCCTGAAGCTTGGCTTCAAGCTCTGCAATCGACATATCTCTTAATTGACTTTTCTTCACACTACGCTCCTACTTCGCGTCTTGATACGACTTTTGTCTTGATCGGCAGTTTGTGTACAGCCGTGGAGAAGGCCTCTTTTGCCTGTTCATAATCGGCAACCTCGACTTCAAATAAAACCCGACCCGGTTTAATAACCGCAACCCAATATTCCGGAACGCCTTTACCCTTTCCCATTCGGGTTTCAGCCGGTTTTTTTGTGATCGGTTTATCGGGAAATATCCGTATCCACATTTTACCATGTTTACGAACTTTTCTGGTAATCGCAACACGAACGGCTTCAATCTGTCGGCTTGATATCCAACCCGGTTCGACAGCCTTCAGTCCAAAATGGCCGAAACTGACTTCATTGCCACGGGTTGCCACGCCTTTCATTCTTCCTTTTTGTTGCTTGCGATGTTTTACTTTACGAGGTGCCAGCATGTTTATAATCCCTTATTGCATTTTATTGTATGATTCACCGTTACAAATCCAGACTTTGATACCAATACAGCCATAGGTTGTATGGGCCGTAATTGAAGCAAAATCGATATCTGCTCGTAATGTATGCAGCGGAACTCTTCCTTCCCGGTAGGTTTCCGTGCGTGACATTTCGGCACCGCCAAGGCGTCCGCTGCACTGCACACGAATACCTTCCGCGCCCATTCGCATGGTTGCCTGAATCGCTTTTTTAACGGCTCGTCTGAACGATACCTTTTTTACAAGCTGGGCGGCAATATTATTCCCAACCAGGACGGCATCTAATTCCGGTCTTTTAATCTCGTTAACGTTTACCTGAACATCGGTATTGGTCAATTTTTGAAGTTCGAGACGGAGCAGGTCAACCTCTTCACCTTTTCTACCAATAACAATACCCGGACGGGATGTTTTGATCGAAATAGTAATTTTTTTCGATGTACGATGAATATCCACTCCACTGACACCAGCGTTTGGCAAACGTTTGAGAATATAACGACGAAGTTTTAAATCTTCAGTTAACTTTTCTGTATAGTTCCGCTCGTCAAACCAGTTACTGCTCCAGGTTTTATTAAATCCGAGACGAAATCCGATAGGATGAACTTTCTGACCCAAGCAACCTCCCGTTATTTTTTCTTTTTCTTGTTTTCTTTTTCAGCAACGATTACCGTTAAGTGGCTGGAACGTTTCCGTATAATTGATGCACGTCCCATTGAGCCCGCTCGAAAACGCCGTGCGATTCCTGCTTCATCAACAAAAATAGTCTTGACAAATAAATCCTCGGGTTCTATTCCGGAGCCACCTTCAAGATTCATCAGATTTGAAACTGCTGAGCGAATCGTCTTTTCAACGGTCTCAGATGCCTTCTTGTTGCTGAAGTGAAGGGCATTCAGAGCAAATTCGATATTTTTTCCCCGGACCATATCGGCAACCAGACGCACTTTTCGGGCCGATTGTCTAACGTGTCTACTTATTGCTTTCGCTTCCATAATACCTATTTCTTACCTTTTTTTATCAGATCCGGCGTGTCCACGGAATGTTCGGGTGTGAGCAAACTCGCCTAATTTATGTCCTACCATATTTTCCGTAACAAAGACCGGAATAAATTTATTCCCGTTGTGCACCGCAAATGTATGACCAACAAATTCCGGAGATATTGTCGATCGTCTTGCCCAGGTTTTAACAACCTTCTTTTTGCCGGATTCGTTCATCTCGTTGATTTTTCCGAGCAATTTGACATCTATGTGGGGTCCCTTTTTCAGCGAACGAGTCATTCTGTATTCTCCCTAATTATTTGCTGCGTCTCTTGACAATAAATTTATCACTAGGATGATTTTTTTTGCGGGTCCTGTATCCCTTTGTTGGCTTACCCCATGGTGTGGTTGGATGACGACCACCGGAGCTTTTTCCTTCGCCACCACCCATTGGATGGTCAAGCGGATTCATGGCAACTCCACGCACTTTCGGACGACGGCCTAACCAACGGTTTCGTCCTGCTTTCCCCAAACTAATATTTTCATGGGTTTTATTACTAACCTGACCAATAGTCGCATAACATTCTGCCAGAATGAGACGCATCTCACCGGATGGCATTTTCAGTGTTACATATTTGCCTTCTTTGGCCATTATCTGAGCAGATGTTCCGGCTCCCCGGGCAATCTGACCACCTTTTTTGGGTTTCAATTCAATGTTATGGACAAACGTACCTGCCGGAATATTCTTTAAAGGCAGTGAATTCCCCATTTTAATTGGAGCATCCGGTCCGGAAACAATGACATTGCCCACCTGCAAACCATCGGGAGCAATTATATACCGTTTTTCACCGTCTGAATAGTTAAGCAACGCAATGCGCGAGGATCTGTTGGGATCATATTCAATGGTCTTGACAGTTGCCTCGATATCGTGTTTATCACGTTTAAAATCGATAATCCGATACGCACGCTTATGACCACCTCCACGTCTGCGTGAAGTCACACGACCTCGGTTATTCCGCCCACCGGAGCTTTTCATCGGTGTAAGCAGGCTTTTTTCCGGCGTTGTAGTGGTGATATCTTCAAACGTATCAACCGATTTAAAACGCTGTCCTGGTGTCGTTGGTTTGATTTTCTTTATACCCATGATACTATACCGCAGTTTCTCCTTGATAGAAATCTATTTTCTCACCCTGTTTTAACGTAACAATCGCTTTTTTCCAGTCAGAGCGTTTGCCACTCGTACGGATAACCCGTCCACCACTACGTACAGTCATCTGTTTTGTTTTTCCCTGTACATTCATAGTAGCGACCTTTTCGACTTTTACTCCAAAACGATCTTCGACGGCTTTTTTAATTTCGATTTTATTGGCGTCCGAATGAACTCTGAAACCATACTTCCGTTCAGTTTCCTGAAGTTTGTTGATTTTTTCAGTCAAAATCGGTTTAATTATGATGGTACCTTTTATCGACATTATTCAATTCCTATTAGTTAACCAGAAGCCGGCTATTTAATTTTTCCAATCCTTCTTTGTCAATCAGCAGTACTTCGCAATCCAACATATCATAGGTGGACGCTCTTTCTGCTTCGACCAGAAGAATATTATAAAAATTCCGCGTTGCCAGATAGAGGTTTTCACTTACATTCGTTGCCAGTAACGTAATCCGTTTGTTCTCAATTCCAAAGGCAATCAGCATCTCACGCATTGTTTTAGCTTTGGCTTCTGTAAAATTGAAATCCTCAACAACTTTGATAGCGCCTTCTTTAAATTTATAAGC
>JAFGXZ010000191.1 GCA_016936335.1 Fidelibacterota bacterium | reverse complement strand
TCGGTGGAAAAATATTTGTAGAAAGTGAACTGGGAAAGGGGAGCACCTTTACTGTTGAAATACCGATAATAAAAACTGGCTGATATGGAATATTTTTTTAGATTATAGTAGCACGAATAATATTAACGTGCTACAGGAGATGGAAAATGAATGAATTAAAGCGATTTGGAGTTTCTCTTCCGGCCGGATTGCTGAATCGATTTGACAAAGAAATTACCGAAAAAGGATATCAAAATCGATCAGAAGCATTACGTGATCTGATTCGTAATTATCTTGTCAAGCGCGCGCTGGATAAAAATGAAGAAATCGTTGGTGTACTGTCACTGGTTTACGATCATCATGTGCCCAACCTTTCGAATCAGCTGAATGATCTTCAACATGATCATCATAATCACATTTTATCAAATACGCATATCCATTTAGACCATCACAATTGCCTTGAAGTTATCATTTTAAAAGGACGATATAACGAGGTTAAAGGATTATCTGATCGAATTATCGGCACCAGGGGCGTCAAGCATGGTGATCTGAGTTTTACATCAACCGGGAAAAATCTGTCCGGTGTGTAGGGAGTAAGAATTATGAAAAATTTTTTAATTTTAAGCATCATTTTGAGTTTATCGGCAATTACTTTCGCAAACATGCCGGTCTTCAAAGACACATTAAAAGTGTATCCCTTTGATCCGGTCGTTGTGACCGGGACCCGAATCGAAACTCCTAAGAAAGATTTACCGGTCGCGTTGTCTGTAATAACCAGTACAGTAATCGATGAACAGAATTACAAACCCTTACTGGATCTTGTTTCGGAAAATGTACCGGGTCTGTTCGTCACTCAGCGAACCAATCTTGGCTATGGTGTATCCAGTGGCTCTGCTGGTCAGATATCGATTCGTGGAATCGGAGGCTACCCAAATACCCAGGTGGCTGTATTAATTGATGGCAGACCGGATATCATGGGTCTCTTTGGGCATGCATTGGGTGATGCCTACTTTATGCATGATGTGGAAAAAATCGAAGTTATCAGAGGACCGGCATCGGTTTTATACGGTTCCAATGCCATGGGCGGTGCTATTAATATTATTCCACGGCACGAACACCAAAAGGGATTTCATCTGTATGTACCAATCACTTACAGTAGTTACGGGACCAGTCAGTCCTTTATCCGAAATACGTTCAGTAATGGTAACACCGGATATTCGCTATCCCTGGGATACCGAAATAGTGATGGTTTTCGGACTGATGCAAAAGATTCCTATTATTCAAGCAGTGGAAATCTGGAAATTCATAAAACCATTAATGATTATTTGAAAATTACAATTAATAGTTATATGTCAAATTCCAATATCAATGATCCTGGTCAGGTTACTGCACCGTCGGATACTCAGTTATATAAGATTGACCGAAGGGGAGGGGATCTGACATTAAAGCACTCATTTGAAAAATTACTCGGGGAAATAAAAGTTCATTACAATTCCGGACACCATGATATCTTTGACGGATATAAATCCGATGATTACACAACGGGAATACTATTGATAGAAACATTTCAAATAAACAGTAATTCCCGAATATCCGGTGGGATTGATTTTAAAAAATATGGTGGTAAAGCGCTCTTATATGGCAGTTGGCTTGAACACAATGTCAGAGAACAGAGTGTTTATACAACCTTTCATCAAAAATTTCTGCAAATGATAAATCTTGATTGTGGTTTACGGTACACCAATCACAGTATTGCCGGAAATCTTTTTATTCCGGCGATTGGTTTTACTGCTGTCTTACCTTCTCAGTTTATTGTAAAAACTCAATATTCCGAGGGCTACCGCAATCCGACAATTAATGAGATGTACCTTTTTACACCTTCAACAACAGATTTAAAACAGGAAACAACAGCAAATTATGAATTTTCCATTGAAAAACAGTTCGCAAATCGTTTGTCTTCTTCAATTACCGTTTACAAAACAAAGGCAGAAAATCTGATTCAGAAAGGTTTTGTGAATGGTGGGCCATTGTATCAGAATACTGGTGAAATTGCTATCAATGGGATCGAAATCGACGGACAGCTTTTACTGCCTCCAAGAATAGCATTTACTTGGTCGGTTAGTTCATCATCCTATTCGCAAGTAATCAATGCCAGCCCCGGTGAAAAAGCCAATATTGCCATGCGGTACAAAGCGACTGAGAATTTAATCTTTGGGATTCAGGGCGAATGGATCAATAATCTGTATAGCGATTCAAATCCCTACGACTATCATTTAAACTCGTTTCGCCTGGACTCATATACATTGTTTAATATAAACGCTAATTGGAATGTAAATGACTATTTATCCTTATCTGCAAAACTGAACAACGTGACCAATTCATCTTACGAGACAATGTATGGTTTCCCGATGCCCGGACGTAATTTTACGATTGGTATAACTGCGAAATATTAATAATCAGGATCAAACTATGAATCTAGCATCCTATAGTCAACATCAGAAATTTTTTAATGAAAAAGCAGAGACCTGGAAAATTTCTGATAATCAGATTCAGTTTATCAGACAAATGGGAAATCTGATCAATTTTAAAGGCATCGAGACCGTTCTGGATATTGGTTGTGGGACTGGTAATTTATTTAACAGTCTAAACGACTTTTTGCCCTATGGAAAAATAATTGGCATTGACTTCGCTTTTAAGATGCTGCAAAAGTGTCCGAGGCATTATCCCGGTAAAATATTTACAATCCAGTCACTTGCTGAACAGTTACCTGTACGAACAGCGAATTCGGATATTGTGTTGAATTATTGCCTGTACCCCCATTTAAAATACAAACATACAGCACTTAAGGAGTTTCATCGAATCCTTAAGCCAAAGGGTAAATACTACATTATTCATCCGCAGGGTAGTCATGAAGTCAACTGTATTCACAATAAAATCGGCGCACCGGTGTGTTATGATTTCATTGAGCCAATTGATTCTGTTGTTGACATGCTTCAGATCAATAATTTTAACGTGATAAAGGCAATTGATAAACCGAATATGTTTTTTATTGAAGCTGAAAAAATATAAAGATATCGCTGGCGACATTTCCGTATAATTGTTCTGTAAATATTTATTAAATCCCCTAAATTTTTAAACAATTAAAGAGAGGGTTTATTATGCCGACAGAATTTGCATCTCAAGCCATTAATAACTTAAGGAATCCGTCACTTTTTCAATGGTATGTGATACCATTGTTTGCATTTGTTGTGTATGTATATGCAGTTGAAGTCGAGCGTAAAAACTGGAACCTGGTTTTTGCAGGTCTAGCGTTCTGGGGAATGGACTGGTTCAATGAAATCTGGAACAGTCTGGTTTTTCATTTTACCAACCATGCTCCTGTATGGGGAGCGCCGGGGAAAACCGCCTACTTGATCTTGATTGGCTTGAATATCGAGATATGCTTCATGTTTGCCATTGCCGGAATCACCTTTGCAAAATTGCTGCCGGAGAATAAGCATATTAAAATTATGGGAATGCCAAATCGGGTTGTTTATGCCGTAGGTTTTGCGATATTTTGTGTTATTATCGAGATTTTATTGAATGCAGCTGATGCCCTGACCTGGGATTATAGCTGGTGGAGCGCCAAATTCCCACTAATGATTTTCCTTTTTGGTTATCTTCATTTCTTTATCGTTTCTTTCTGGGTGTTTGATATGGAATCCGTTCAGAAGAAGTTAAAAACGGTTGGAATTATTTACAGCGTTGACATTGTTGCGATTATAGTCTTTGGGTTCATATTAAAATGGATATAGATCGTTTTTGAATGCCAGTCATTTTTGCAATACTCTATTGGATTTTACTTATTTTATCAATCGTCTTGATAATTTTCAATTTGCCGGGTACTTTTTTCATTGTGCTGATAAATTTACTTTATCAATTGATTGATGCGGTTGAAGGTATCAATTGGCGATTGGTTTTTTGGTTATTCCTTATTTCGATCATACTTGAATTGGCAGAATTTGTGATAACGGCGTGGAGTAGTAAGTGTTACGGGGCATCAAAGCCCGGAACCATTGGCGCAATCATTGGAAGCTTTGCCGGAGCAATGACCGGCTCCGGCTTTATTCCGCTACTGGGCACATTGCTTGGTGCGTTTTTTGGCGCATTTATCGGTGCTTTTTTGGTGGATCTGCTCAGAACTGGAGATGCTGTAAAATCATTCCGAGCAGGTTTTGGCGCATTTACCGGATCGGTAGGTGGAAAATTAATCAAGCTGGTTGGCGAAGTCGGAATGTTGGTGATAATTGCCCGGTGATAGTGGGGCGTGTCATTTTTTGGTAAAGTTGCGGACCCAATCGATATACGTCAAATTGCTATATATTTTTGATGACCGATCGTTGTCATCAAAATCTTTATCAAGTTCGTAAGCTTCCTCCAGGAATTTAGTCGCATTTAGCAGGATTGGAAGGTGTTTTTTAAAT
The DNA here is from genome assembly GCA_016936335.1 of Fidelibacterota bacterium. Classification (GTDB taxonomy): domain Bacteria; phylum Fidelibacterota; class UBA2242; order UBA2242; family UBA2242; genus B118-G9. The sequence goes on along the minus strand of JAFGXZ010000191.1, from coordinate 3,264 downwards.
AGTTCTTTTGTCTGTTTAATATAGGTGATTTTTTTGGGTCCCTGGCGCATATTTTCAATGTTCCGCATACGATTGTCGTAATCGGTAATATTTTTAAATTCTTCGATGGAATAATACCCGATATTGTTAAGCTGCCAGGCGGCGATATCGTTTCTGGAGACTTCCATAGCGTGAAATGCGGCTTTCTTCAAATATTCTTTAACTAATGGATAATTTTCTTCGGTCAGCGCGGAATCAGCGGCGTTCTTAGCCGCATAAAAGTCATTCCACATTTGCTGAACAGTACGATTGTCAATTAATGTGTCTTCTTGAACTGGTGTTTGATTACTTATGACAGTATCAATATCATTTTTTACAGAATCAGGATTTTTGGCAGAATCGGATTTCGGACACATAATCCAAAATATTGAAATACCCAGAAAAACAGGAAACTTCCAAATTAGTCGTCGGACAGAAAGAAATTGATTGGATGTGATTTTAGATGAATGCATACTTATTAACAAACATTTTCCAACCGTAAAATTCACCCCTTAAAACTATTTAATACCTGCCATAAGACTAACTAAAATAAATGGAATCAGCAAGTAATTATTTGTAAATCAGTTTGATTTTCCTGATTTCCCGAGCATAGAATCAAGAAATAACATAGTCAGATTAAATGTGAAACAGTTATTTTGTGTAATAGGTACGTAAACATTTTGGGCAGTTCACTATTTCGAAGTAAATTTAGTAAAATTGGGAACCTCTATGATTATATACTTACATGGATTCGGCAGCAATGGAAACGCTTTTAAGGCACGGTTAATTAAAAGATTGTACCCGGAAATTCCCATTGTCTCTCCCGATCTACCTTTTGAGCCAGTCAAGGCTGTTGCACTTGTTAAGACAATCATTGAACAAAGAACCAACAGTGAAAAATGTTTGATTATCGGAAGCAGCCTTGGTGGTTTTTACGGCCTACATTTAAGTGTCACCTTAAAAATTCCTGCCGTTTTGCTGAATCCGACTGTTCAACCGGTAGCGGATTTAATGAAACGAATTAATAATGATACAGATTTTGATCATCAATTACCTAATGGCTGGCAATCTGACTATTTGAACCAAATGAACAGCCTATACCATAAACCGGAAGATATTCGGAATTGTGATGTGCATGTCTATTTGAACCGTGATGATGAACTATTGAAATATACAATTGCACAGAATTATTTTAAAAAATGCGGCTGCAAATTGACTATTAGTGATACCGGAACTCATGTATTTCTAAATTTCACAAAAATATTGCCTGAAATCATTGTTTATTACCATAATCTATAATAACTATTTTTTCAAATTACCTTATATTATCAATCGATATTTTACTTTTGAGGCCTTCAGGATTTTAGACAAAATAAATACACCGATTATTTTGATGAGAAAACTCAGTGTATTATTTTCATTAGCAGGAAATGACGAATATATCAGGAAATAAATGAAAAAAGTAATCACCTACGGAACCTTTGATCTTTTCCATTTTGGACATTTACGGCTTTTGCAGCGGGCAAAGGCGTTGGGCGATTACCTGGTTGTCGCTGTTTCAAGCGATGAATTCAATGCGATCAAAGGGAAAAAATGCACATATCCTTATGAACACCGGGCCAGAATTGTCGAGGCAATTAAATATGTCGATGAGGTAATTCCGGAGCATAAATGGGAACAAAAGATTGACGATGTTCAAAAACATAACATCGATATCTTTGTCATGGGCGATGACTGGGAAGGAAAATTCGACTTTTTGAAAGACTATTGTAAAGTTGTGTACCTGAAAAGAACGAAGGATATATCTACTACTCAGTTGAAAGGGCAAATAAGAAAAGATAAACATTAGTTTATTTTTATTTAAACTTTGTATATGTTACAAATAGCTCACTTCTATGTAAAATCAGAAAATATGGGTGATCTGGGATCATCCCAAGGAATTAAATTGATTCTCAGATCAATTAATCCCAACATTAATTTTGTTGATTATCCAATAGTAAGAAAAAAAATTCTCCGACATGAGATTCGGCATTTAAACAAAATATTTGATGCTTTGGTAGTTGGAGGAGGTGGATTATTATATAATCGAAAAGAATATGCCGCTAAATGGTATTTTAATGTTTCGTCTAAAGATTATCAGCGCTTGAAAATCCCAAAGTGTTTTTGGGGAATCGGAATTAACCAGGAATTTTCAAATCAGGAAAAATGGATCATCAACAATGATGTTGTTAAAGCGATAGATAAATTCTCTGAATCAACCAATGCTATTGGCGTCCGAGATAGACTGACAATTGATTTTTTCAGGAAAAATATTTCAAGTTCAGCCCGACTCGTCCCATGCCCGTCAATGTTTATATTGAAGGATGTGGTTGGTAATCCTGAAAAAAAGGGTATCGCATTAAATTTGACAACTAGATCGGTTGATATTGAAAAACTCATGAAAGCATTAAATCCGGTAATTAATTATTTACGAAGAAAATCCTATGAAATAATATTTGTGCCTCATGTATTGAGAGAGGATAAAAAAATATTCCCGTATCTGATGGATGCTAATGTCAAAATATTTGTACCGTCATCTCCAGAAAATCTGATGGAATTCTATAAGAATCAGCAATTTCTTATCGGTATGCGAGGGCACTCCCTGATTTATTGCACTGGTGCTAATATTCCCATGATCGCATTATCATATAATAGAAAATGTGACGGCCATATGGAGATGCTCGGACTTGAAGATTATTTGGTGAAGCATGAAAACATTTATAATACTGAAATGATCATAGAAAAAATAAAATTATTGCTAAATAAGTATACAGAGATTAAATCTGCACTATTGAAGAAATTTGAATTCTTCTATAAACTTAATTTAGAATTTGCACATGACTTCCTCAATAATATCAATATATCCGACGGGCAATAGAACTTTGAATATACTGTATATATCATCAAAAAAGAGTTGGCGGGGAGTAGCAAGCTGGATGGTAAAAACAGCGTTGGATCTTGAGGAAAGAGGACATGATGTACTCTTACTTTCTCATCCAAAATCTGAAATTAATAAATCACTGCCGCTCGATATCAAATTAATCGAGAAAAGGTTAGGTTCTTCCTATAATCCGGTCATGATAGGCTATCTTGTTTATTTTATTATCACTTACAAGATTGACTTGATAGTTACGAATATTGATAAGGAGGTTGCGATTGGTGGAATTGCGGCTCGATTGACCGGCATTCCGAATATCCGTCGAGTGG
>JAFGXZ010000190.1 GCA_016936335.1 Fidelibacterota bacterium | reverse complement strand
CCCGTCAATACAAAGACCGTTGGGAGATGAAAGTGAAATACTTCCAAAATCACCTGAACCGGAACCAACAGCCGTACTGATTATGCCATCACTATTTATCTTCCTTACATTTTTACTCTGCTGTACAGACACAAAAACATTCCCGTCATTATCCGCCACAACGCCCTGCGGATAATACATCGAAGCTTCAACAGCAAGACCACCATCACCTGTGGATGAATAGGCTCCATTACCGGCGAATGTACTGATGATTCCGTTCGTATCAACTTTTCGAACACGATTGTTCCACATATCAGCGATAAACATATTTCCATTGGTATCCAGACAAACGCCGGTCGGTAATTTGAGATATGCATTTACTGCCGGTCCGCCATCACCGCCAAAACTGGAATATCCAGATCCCGCTACCGTTGTAATTATTCCGTTACGGTCAATTTTTCGAATCCGGTTATTGCCTGAATCGGCAATGTATATATTTTCTTCGGAATCAATGAATATATCCCGCGGCGTGCTAAATTTCGCATTCGCTGCGGCATCCCCGTCACCGGCAAAATCACTGACACCGGCAGTTCCTGCAAAATGGGATATAACCCCATCGGTTGATACAACTCTTATACGGTTATCAGAAGCATCGGCGATATATACATTTCCAACCCGGTCAACCGCAACCGCAAAGATACTTTTAAACTGTGCATTTACAGCCAAGCCGTCATCTCCCGAATTTCCATAAGTTCCATTGCCCGCAAAATCGTGAATGATACCATCCGGTGTAATTTTACAGACCCGGTAATTGCTTGATTCAACTATATAAATATTGCCATCCTGATCGACGGCAACGTCCTGAACCGAACCAATCGCGGCGCTGGTCGCCGGTTTTTCATTACCATTAAACTCCGAGACTCCGGTACCGGCGATTATACTCATTGCCGCTATGGCTGAATCCAGTGACAGCCAATCTGGATACGTTGCAGAGAAAGACACAGGATCACCATCACTATCAGTAATTTTAAACCCAAAATAATACAGCGTATTCTCAAACACCGAAACAAGCGGGGTTCCTTTAATACTAGGGGCAGAGTTCGGTTTTAAAATTGTCACGCGAAATTGCTCAATCACTGTCTGGCTGCCATCATTCAATTGAATCGTAATATCACATGTACCAATTTTACCACTAACCGGTTTCAAATCAATTATCCGGTTTGTCCCGCTACCGCTGATTGAAATACTGTCAACCGGAACCAAAAAACCGACACTGCTAAAAATAGTAACTTGAAGTTCGTCCAACGCAGTTTCCTCATCGAATACCAAAAATGCCACAGGAGGAATTACATCTCCTTGATATATTTCAATGTCGAAAATTTCAGAAATAACCGGCAGATCATCTATCAAAACCACATCAACCGAAACAAGCGACGTGTCACTCAAGGTGCCATCAGAGGCAATAATCCGGAAACTCGTATCTACGGCTCCTTCCGTAGCCACGCCAAATACACTGTCCGCATCCGCATGAAGCCATACCGGTAAATTATCGACGGACAAAATAAGCTCGGTACCGGTGTCATCTTCGGCAACAATATGATAGCTGAAGTAGACATCTTCCGTTACAACGACAGCTGCCGCTGAAGTTATAAACGGTGGATCATCACTCTGGTACTCATAGGCTCCGATATCAATTGTTCCGCCTTTTTTCCGGTTATTATTCGTCAAGTCAACCGGAAAGGCTGTTATATCCGTATTCGGATCCCCCGCATTTACGCAGGGTGATGTTTCAGATAATTGATAATTGCCACCAGAAGCCGCGACAAACTGAGGGTTTGCATTAATCTCATTCAGCGATGTCATTGTTCCATTACCCGTATAATTGACACCGTTATTATAAAAAGCATTATTTGAAATTGTTATTGTACCCCCCATAAAAGCAGCGCCATTATAACTGGAATGGTCAACGAAAATGTTGTTTTTCACGGTTGCATTTGAGCTGTAATTTTTTAGTCCACCGGCAGAACCGGTGGCGTTATACGCATATGAACTTCGGGAAGAATTTCCGACAAAGGTATTATTCATAATAACCGAGCTGGCCGTTGCAGAAACCGCCCCGGCAGAGGTGACCGTCCCAGTTCCGGTATAGGTGCTGCTGTTGGGACAGTTCAGTGAGATATTATTTTTAAATAAATTGTTAACGATCATAGCGTTACAATTGGTTCCCGTTTCTATGGCTCCCGCACCAACAATGGCTCCCCAGGGCGCATTATTCCAGCTGGTCGTCCTTTCAAGTGCAATATTCCCCTCAAAAATATTATTGTAGATTTTTGGTGTACCATCATAAACATACACCGCACCGGCGTAATTTGGGTAAATATCGTCCCCGGAGCCAACCGCCGCTTTATTATTTTTGAAAGTATTACCATAAATTTCAGGCACACTGCCAACGGTAGCATAAATAGCACCCCCCGCCGAGCTGCCACTATTTTTAAGAGCAATATTGTTATTAAAATAATTAAAACGGATAATTGGGTTTGAACCAGCATACCAGGAGCATATTCCGCCACCGCTGGATTGAACATTTTGATTCGTAGAGGCGGCAACATTATCGGTAATCCAGCAATTCTCAATAATCGGCGAGGCACCGTATAATAATAACATCCCGCCACCAGCGGTAATCATCGTACTTTCGGTCGTAGCATTGCCACCGGTAATTTTAAAGCCACGAATCCGGGTCTCATTGGTCACATTTGTACCGGTCATATAAAAAATTCGTTTCGTATTGTTTCCGGCAATAATACAAAGACTGGAATCCGGATTTGCATCGTCCCAGCCGGTCCCATTTCCATCATCAGACGTCAGTTTTCTGTTACTGGTCAGTACAATCGCAGAGCTGACCGCGTAGGTTCCGTATTTCACCAGAATTACATCACCAGCACTGGAAGCACTGATCGCTGCTGTAATTGTGGTTTTTGGTGAATTCCAACTCAATCCCGTACCATTTATACTGGCCGAGCTATTGACAAAATAGGTTGCAGCGTTCAGTAAATTTGTAAATAATACAATATTAAAGAGAAGAAAAAACGTTCTTCTCCACTTTTCAATTTTTCTAATTAGTTTCAAATCAAGACCTCCCAAGAATGTGCCAAGTCTCTTAATTTTATAAGAATAATGCAAGATATTATTTAGGGAGATGGACAAAACGTGAGTCGTATCAACAATTCCATTTTAACATTACAATATTACTATAATTATTTGGCTTTTATTGTAAATGCCAAAAAAAGTAGAACGGAAGAAAATCCTATCACTACGATACCAATAATACTACTACCTTGAAACAGTTCTCCTGTCCCAAGAAACAACAACACAACGGCAACAATCGCAGATAGCACACGAAGGTATTTTCTTCGTCGTTTTCGCAACTTTTGTTTATGGTGGTGGGATCCCATTTTCAACTCAAATACAATTCAAGTTACAGGCCTGACCGTCAATTGTCAAGAGCCCTGCCTGTTCTGAACATATAGCTGTCCACAGGCAGCTGCGATATCCTGACCTTTACTACGTCGAACCGTCACGGTAAAGGGCGCACGATAAAGATATTTCAGGAAATTAATAAGCTTTTGCTCTGAGGGCGATTTATAGGGCAAAAATTCATTTTCATTATAAGGAATCACATTGATTTTACAGGAAATATTGGTCAGTAAATTGATCAGTCGTTTTGCATCCTGTTCGGAATCATTAAACCCGTCAATTAGGATATATTCAAACGTAATGTGACGGCGTGACAGCTTGGTATAATACTGGACCGCGGCCATTAAATCACGCATGGGGTATTTACGGTTGATCGGGACCATTTCATCCCGCTGGGAATCCGTAGTACCATTCAATGAAACCGCCAGTTTGAAGCGATGACCTTCTTCGGCAAAGCACCGGATTTCCGGGACCAACCCGGCGGTTGAGATTGTAATTCTGCGCGCGGCGATTTCCGGGCCGAGTTCACTGTTCAAAATCGACGCTGCCTTGATGACATTATCATAATTCAGGAACGGCTCACCCATTCCCATGAATACAATATTCGTTGCTTTTATTCCCAGATCGCTTTGAATAAACAGCAATTGATCGATGATTTCCCCGGTGCTCAGCTTGCGCTTAAAACCCATCACACCCGTTGCGCAATAGGGACAGGCAATCGGGCAACCGACCATCGTTGACAGACAAACCGTAATCCGTTTGTCCTCTTCCATATACACCGCTTCGACGGCCTGATCATCGGCTAAACGAAACAGGTATTTGATACTTTTATCCAGTTTTGATTCCAATTTTTCATAGACTGTAAATAAAGATAACAATGCCGTATCCGCTAATTTCTCCCGCAACCCTTTTGACAAGTTCAGCATTTCATCAAAGGACCGAACATTCTTTTTATACATCCACTGGTAAACCTGGCGGGCGCGAAAAGGCTTTTCGCCGATTTTGGCCATCCAGGTTTCGAGTTCGTTTAAAGTAAGTCCTTTGATCGTTGCTTTTTCAGTCATTGGTATTCCATTTCGGTCGGAAATTAATCCTTTTCAATCACAATTTAAAAGAAAAACCATTGTGTTATTTCTCTCGGAAAGCTACTTAACTGCATTGACATTCACCCCGTCCCCCAATAAATTAAGCTCCAAATGAAATTGTTAGTTCGATCCATTCTGCTCTTAATACTACCCT
>JAFGXZ010000189.1 GCA_016936335.1 Fidelibacterota bacterium | reverse complement strand
CCGGAATTGTTTTCTGTGGCAATTTGCATCTGTTCTGATCGGATTTTTACCAAATCCAGTCCCGTTTTAAAATCGACGACACCAGCGGCTACCAGCGCTGAGTATTCACCCAGACTATGCCCAGCCACCATATCCGGCAGTTTGCCCATAGCCTTTAATTCTTCGAATACAATCATTGAATGAATAAAAATCGCCGGCTGGGTTACACGGGTTTGGGTAAGATCAAGAAGAGGCCCGTAAAAAGAGAGATTTTTTATGGAAAAATCAAACGATTCATCGGCGATATCATAATATTTTTTAGCAATAGGTTTTGAATTGTATAAATCCGCACCCATTCCGACATATTGAGACGCTTGTCCTGGAAAAACAAAAGCTGTTTTCATGGATTTATAGACTCCATCTTAATAACATGCTGCCCCAGGTAAATCCGCCGCCAAAAGCCGATATCAGAAGCAAGTCACCCTTTTTCAGGCGTCCCTGATCATAACCATCAACGATTCCCAGAGGGATCGTCGCTGCAGTTGTGTTTGCATATTTCTCAATATTGATCATGACCTGATTTTCATGTAGTTTCAAACGATTGACACAAGAGTCAATGATTCGTTTGTTTGCCTGATGAGGAATAAAAAGCCCCACATCAGCACCGGTTAATGAATTTCGTTCCAAAACTTCGATAGAAATTTCAGCCATTTTACTGACGGCAAATTTAAATACCGATTTGCCTTCCTGGTAAATATAATGCATTCCTTTGTCGATAGTTTCATGACTGGCCGGGTTGCGACTGCCACCACCCGCCATATACAGGAAATCTTTTCCGCTGCCGTCCATCTTCATCAGATAATCAATTACTCCGTGCTGGTCATCTTCAGAAGGTTCGACCAAAACAACGCTGGCAGCATCTCCAAAGAGAACACAGGTGTCGCGGTTGCTGTAATCGGTGATTGAACTCATCGTATCCGAACCTGCAACCAGTACTTTCTTATAACGGCCGCTTTCGACAAACTGGGTCGCAATCACCATGGCATAAACAAAACCGGAACAGGCTGCAGATATATCGAATCCCCAGGCCTTCGTTGCACCGATATTGTGTTGAAGCAGTGCCGCCGTGGAAGGAAAAAACATATCCGGAGTAATTGTGGCAACAACGATGGCGTCAATCTCTTTTGGATCGACATTAAATCGCTTCTGCATATCATTGAAGGCCGAACTTGCCATATCGGAACTGGCTTCACCTTTGGCCGCGATATGACGTTCGGAGATACCGGTCCTGGATCGGATCCATTCATCTGTTGTATCGACCATTTTTTCCAGATCAAAATTGTTGAGAACTCGTTCCGGTGTATATTTACCTATAGCGGTTATTGTTGCTCTGATTTTCTTCATATGAATTCCTAATTTGCAAAATTTATTATTTTGGTAGGAAATGTGGTAGAAAAATAATTAGTAATATTGAAAATTGACATCCTTGCGATTCAATCGATGACCAATTATCATAATAAATAGAATCAGTGTGTCTATTTTTCTTTGGCCGAAATAACCGGTCGGCCTTTATAATATCCACAGTTAGGACATGCCCGATGGGGTAGTTTTGATTCATTGCATTGCGGACATGTTGCAACAGTTAGCGCCGTTAATTTCTGATGTGTACGGCGTTTATCTCTTCTTGATTTTGATATTTTACGTTTTGGTAAAGCCAATGGTTCACTCCTCAGGTGTATTAGTTAATAAATTTTCAAGTGGTTTCCATCTGTCATCCGTTTCTGTTTTTTTACAAATGCATTTTCCCTGATTCAGGTTTATTCCGCAACCGGGGCAGATACCCCTGCAGGTTTCGGAACAGAGGTTTTTCATAGGTAACCCAATAATAAGGGCGTCGTGTGCAAAGGGTGACAGGTCAACTTCATCAGTTTTGGGTGTAAGGGGGATGATGTCTTCGTCAGTTTTAGGGTCCGAAGGTTTTATCGGACTTAAAATTGATTGAAAGGTGACATCTAAATGATAATCAAAGGGTTCCAGACAGCGGTCGCATTGTAGGACCACATCTGTTTTTGCCTGGCCGTTGACAGTAATCTGGTGGCTTCCTTTGTAAATGTTAAGGGATGCCAGAATCGGGTGAATGAAATTATCGTCGGTAATTGCCAGGTCACTTCGTGTGAGAGTCATTTCAATTGTCTGTGAACCTTCTTTTAATGCATTAATTCTTAATTTCATAACGAATCGCAAATTTATTAGTTGATAGCGCCAGAATCAAGTTATTTTACAGTGTAAATAAAGGGCGCCCGTTGGAACGGACGCCAAAATGAGCTTATGGTACTTCACGATTACTCTTCGGATTTTTCCCCGGTTGCATCGTCTTCGGGTTCAGAATTGTCATCGCTGGTTACATCAGTATCTTTAGATAGTTCGTCTTCCTCTTCTTCTTCGAGTTCATCCTCATCTTTTCGTTCAACAAGGTTTTCGTCATCTTTTTTCTTGCGCAGAATAATATAAATCAGTGATTGCCCCACACTGAAATTTGACAGTAAATAGGCAATGGCGCTGCCTCCAATAATAAACAAGGCGAGTGTCAGCATAACGGTAGTAATGATGTCGGTGCTGGAAAGATACAGCGGCCGAACCATGCCAAGAGAAGCCGGCGTATAAAGGTTGAAAACCTTGCTGATATAAGGAGTTAATGGCGAATTTGCACCGAAGATATATGAAGATGCCTGTTCGGTAATACGGCTTAATTTGCCGCCCATAAGCCAGGATTGGCCAAAGATCAGGTTGAAAAAGCGGTATCCAACTATCATTGCATAGGAATAGATGAATGTTGCAAGCGCGCCGAGTGCTACGACGATGGCTTCATAAAAAACTAATCTCCAGGGCTGCGCCCACAATGTTGAATAACTTTGGAACACAGTCTCCATTGTGTCTTCTTCAGCGGTTCCGACAATACTGGGAGCCAGAATTAACGAGATAATAAACACGATTCCGGTATAAACTACAAAGATTGCAACAATAAAATAGAGAAGATAAGGAAGACCCAGAAATAGTATATCCAGAACCGGCCATTTGGCAATCCATGCGGCTACTATAGCCATGATTATGAAAAATGCCATAATTATCAGAATGGATACCGGTCCCATTATAACCGCAGTTCCGTGTTTTTTGATATATTTGACACTGTCGCCGGATGAATAGAATTCATCACCTTTCAACTGCTTATAAGTAATGCGTGAAACCGCCAGTGAGGCCAGGAAAAAAATAACGACCCAAACTAGCAGGCCTATTCCATAAATTAACCAGGCGTACCAGCTGATTGGCAGACTAACATTCCATAAGCAGGGAAACAGATAGTGAGCATTCCAGATTTCCGTAATAGTTTGTCCGTTTGCGATCAGTGCCAGATAAGAGAATATAAAATAGATAACCCACCCCAATCCCAATCCGATCAGGTGAACCCAGATTTTTTTACCGCTAAGGGCTATGCGTGGTGTTCGAAATATGTCACGAATATCAAAATAAAGTGGTTTCATCGTTTCCTCCAGTTTTATTAATCTTGTCTAACGAAATCAATCCAAATTTGTTCATGAGGCAGTTTGGATTTTAGTTGTTCCATTGCGGCTCTGGCAGCAGTCCTGGTGTCAAAGTTACCAGTTCTGACGCGATACCAGGTTTCTCCGGTTTCCTTAAAATATGCTTTCTGTATGTAAAGATCCATGCCGAGATTGGCCATCAATCCAATAGCCCTTTCGGCGCCGGCATAGGTTTTCCAGGATGAAATCTGAATAGTGTATTTTCCGGAAATAGTAGGAATAT
>JAFGXZ010000188.1 GCA_016936335.1 Fidelibacterota bacterium | reverse complement strand
TATCAACATTGTTAAATTTTATTGCTGTGTTCTAGGGACAATTATTAATGGTGAATGCCGGGTCCCTGGTTAGAGATACATTTTACAGCCCGTTGTTGGAGGAGGATCGTCAGGTTAATGTCATTTTGCCTGATGGCTATAATTCACTGGATATTGAAAAACGTTATCCAACTGTCTATTTTCTTCATGGCGGCGGAACCGGTCATGATGGATATACAGAAATAGAAAATGCTGTTAATCAATTGATTAGCCAGGGGGATATATCAGATATCATCATCGTGAAACCTTACGGTGGCGCGTATAGTTATTGGGCGAATTCACCCTTTTTTGGCCAAATCGAAGATTTTGTAATTTCCGACCTGATAGCCTATATTGATTCAACGTATCATACAATTAGCAACCGGGATGCCAGGTTCATCATGGGACATTCTATGGGTGGGCATTGTATTAGAATTATGCTGAAACATCCTGAAAAATTCCGCGCCGCGGCTGCTCACAACGGTAATATTCACCTCCGGAAATTTCTGGATATAATTATTCCCCAGGTATTAATCGAGAACAATTCCATGGGGCCCTATGATCCAAGAGCCGGTGATTGGACAAACGCACTTTACCTTGCATCCTTGGCATTTTCCCCGAACGCTGATAATCCTTTGACCACTGTAGACTACCCGATAAATAATAAGGGCAAAATCGACGAAGCGGTCGTCAATCGCTGGATGGAAAACGATCCTGCTACTCAGGCTTCACAATATTCATCTGGTTTTCCTGTCGATGTTTATTTTGATTCAGGGACTTCTGATATTTGGCATCCATTGTCAGTGGAATTCGAAAAAATTATCCGTTTGACGGAAATACCATATGTTTACAGTTATCATTTAGGCGATCATACCACCAATCTGCAAACTCGTTTTTCCTTTTCACTGGCATTTTTCGATTCACTTTTGAACGTCAGTACAAGTTCAGTTAATGATAATCTATCTTCTGGAACATTACCGGATGTGATATCGATTCGGCAGAATTTTCCAAATCCCTTTAATCCCGCAACAGAAATTCGGTTCGATGTTTTTAACACTCGCTGGGTTCGTGTAGATATTTATGATCTAAATGGTAAAATAATCAATGAGTTAATGTCGCAAGTTTGCCAACCAGGCACCTACCGGATTATTTGGAATGGCAGGAATAGTAAAGATCAGCAAATCCCTTCCGGTGTTTATTTTTACAATGTGCAATGTGGTACAGTAATAAAAACGGGGAAAATGATTTTACTAAGGTGACTCCAACTCCTTGGAGATGCGTAAAGGCTTGTGGTTAAAGGGTGATGGCTGCAGGCCTTTACCTTTTTATGCTTTTCCGCTTTGAACCAATTCAGCAAATTTTTCAAACGACCGGTCGTAAGTTCGTTCCACATCATCGGGAAAGCAGCAGGCGGGCAGTTCCCGCATGCGCAGATGATATTGCAGACAATCGCAGCAGCTGCCCTTTCTTGAGCAGGGGGAATAGCTGCAATTACAAAAACTCATGTTACGTTGTTGCTTACATTCTATGATTATCTCCTGATCCGTTATATGGTAAATGTATAGGCATTCATCAAAATATCCAGAAAATTTCGATTGTGGATCGGATTGTCCTGAAAATAAAACAGGTGTGAGGGGGCAACTGAATCTGATGATCCGAAATCCGGTATAAAACTATCGGCAAATGTCTCAAATCCTTCTGCCAGTTTGGATTCAATGGATTCCGACCGGCGGAGTGGAAACGATTTAATAATCGACATCCGATATGGGATGATGTAGTCGATATGCCAATGTTGTTTTTTCCGCCTGGAATAATGACGTTTAATCCGGCTGTCGAGAGAATTCATTGCCGATCCGACATAAATGTAGTATCCTCCTGGAAAATACTGCTTTCCAAGTTTTCCAATGTTTTGGCTGAAATCCAGGCTGTTTTCCAGTAACAGAAGGTAATTCCCTCGGTTAAAGCAATTCTCTGCGGGTATGTTGTCCTCGATAGGAATATCCTTAATACTTCTAAGATCAATGCTTATCGGATTTCTGAGATTTAAGCTCAAGGCGTGGAATCGGACTTTAGATGCGTGCAGAAATGCCTGTCCATACTCATAATCGGTGTGAAAATTCGGAAAGAACCTTTCAGCCGAACCGTTCATGATGAGAAATACGACGTGACAATCGTATTCCTTTTCAGCCAATTCCTGCAATTCCCGGATATGTTTCTGACCGCGAAGCGTGGGAGCGTCGGGAAACATGGCAATTCCGTTGTGAATCAGAGTACAGGATTTTACTTCAACCAGAGAATTATTGCCATCAGCCCGTCGAAGATGAAAATCAAAACGGGAATTCAAAATGCTGTGCTCGCGATTTATAAATGTGATATCAGGGAAAAACCGGCTCAGATATCCTTTCTTTAATAACAGGTCGAATATATCATTGACCTTTACCGTGTCGAGAAATACATAATTCCCCTGGTAAAGCGTTGAAATGACTTTATAAGAAAATTTACTGCCGGAGGATTTCACCAGGAAAAACGGATGATCCGCAACCTGGAACTCACTCATCCGGCCGGTGTTGGGGACATAGGCCTGTATGACAGCGCCATCAACTAACAATTCCATCACAAATCGGTTGATGCGACGGATAAATTTTGCTTTAGTAAAGTCTGTGTAAAACTGCACAAATATTCGTTTGTTTACCGCTTCTCAAGGATCAGAAAATCCCATTTGTCCAGGTTAAAGTGTGCTTTTTGTTCAAGCGTTAACTCTCTGTCGTTCAGCGGATTAACGTACCTTCCTTCAAGCATAGGGTGTTTTATTTTAACCGATTGTGGTTTTGCTGAAAAATTGAATATTGCCATGACTTTACTGTCACCTTTTTCACGGTAAAACGCAAAAATATTTTTATCATCAGATGTTGTCAGACGATTAAAATCACCACCGGAAATTCCGTTCCAAAGAGCTGGATTGCGGAGTTTCAGATTGAACAGTTTTGAATACGGTTCCCGATTGGGATGGTCATGCCAAGGAATTGTGTCTTTATCAAAAAAATCAAGAGCCTTGTTCATTCCCGCTTCCAGTCCGTTATAAAGCAGCGGCATGCCCCGAAAGATACAGGTGAATGCGATAAATGCCTCTGCAGCATCGCCAAGCCGTTCGTACGTTGTGCCGTTCCAGGAATTTTCATCATGGTTGGTAACGAAGAGCATGCGGTAATCGTCGGGATGGTATGTTTCCATCTCTGTTTTAACCATTTTATCGAGATCGCGGACATCTTTTTTCCCCTTAGCTATCTCGTTCATCATATCTTTGAATGTCCAGGCGTAGCTCATATCAAAGGCTTGTGCATGCAGTTCGGTTTCATGTGCTTCGGCTAACATGAAAACTGGTTTTATCGTTTCAAGCTCCTTCCTGACATTGTTCCAAAAATCCGTCGGAACCATTGCCGCGACATCACAACGAAAACCATCGATATCGAATTCAGCGACCCAGTATTTCATGGCATCGGTCATGGCTCGACGTAAATCCGGATTATCATAATTCAGGTCAATAACATCGGTCCAGTCAGACACTTCGGCAAAATAATCGCCATCCGGATTTTTGTCAAAATATTCAGGATGGGTTTTGGTCCAGACATTATCCCAGGCGGCATGATTGGCGACCCAATCGATGATCAGGTACATACCGAATTCATGCGTTCTATCGACCAGGTGCCGGAAATCTTCTTTGGTTCCGAACTCCGGGTTGACATCGGTATAATCTTTGACGGAGTAATAACTTCCCAAATTGCCTTTGCGGTTCAGTTCTCCGATGGGATGTATGGGCATCAGCCAGACGATTTTAACACCCATTTTCTTTAATTCCGGCAGATATTTCTCAAACTCTTTGAACGTACCCTCTTTGGAAAATTGACGGATATTGGCTTCGTAGATGGTAGAATTTTGGCTCC
>JAFGXZ010000187.1 GCA_016936335.1 Fidelibacterota bacterium | reverse complement strand
CGCAATCTGTAGCGCCGAGTATGCAATTGTCAATCCACCCAAATCAGCAATGTTTTCACCAAGAGTTAATTTTCCGTTAATTTTAAACGTGTCCAGCACGGTATAATTATTGGCTTGATCAATAACTAATTTTGTTTGTTCATTAAACTTTTTTTCGTCTTCTTTGCTCCACCAGTCATTCAGATTGCCATCTTTATCATATTGCCGGCCCTGGTCGTCAAAGCCATGGGTCATTTCATGCCCGATGACAGCCCCGATGGCGCCGTAATTCACCGGGTCGTCGGCTTTGAAATTGAAGAATGGTGGTTGCAGTATCGCCGCCGGAAAGACAATTTCGTTGAAACCTGGATTATAATAAGCATTAACAGTCTGCGGAGACATATGCCATTCAGTGATATCGACCGGTTTGTTGATCTTCTTTAATGTCCGCTTTACCTCAAAGGCGTTGGCGTTGAGGACATTATTGACATAAGAATCACGATTTATTTCCAGATCCGAATAATCCAGCCATTTCTCAGGATAACCGATTTTAACCCGAAAAGCATCCAGTTTTTCCAATGCTTTTTCTTTTGTAACATCACTCATCCAGTCAAGGCTCTTGATACGTTCCGCATAAGCGTGTTTAAGATTATATACAAGATCCAGCGCCTGGTCTTTTGCTTCGGCAGGAAAATACTTTTCAACGTATATCTGCCCAACGGCTTCTCCCAATGACTGACTGGTGGTATTCAGGACTCTTTTCCAGCGTGGTTGCAATTCCTGAGTTCCAGATAAAAACTTCCCATAAAATTCGAAGTTGGCATTTTCAAAATCGGTACTTAAATATGCAGCAGTTGCATTGATCAAATTCCAACGCAGATAGGTTTTCCAGTCGTCCACCGGAATCTGACGAACCATGACACTGATTTCCTTAAAGAATTTCGGCTGGCCAATGTTTAAAATACCGTTAGGATCGACGCCCATTTGATTTAAATAACCAATCCAGTTATATTGAACGGCCATGCGCTGAAATTCCTGCAGGGACATGGGATTATAAATTACTTGTGGATTTCGCTGTTCAACGAGTGTCATTGAAGATTTGGCAAGGCGGGTTTCGATCTTCATGACAATTTCTGCATTTGTCTTTGCCAGTTCTTCAGAATCACCGAGGAGTTGGAACATTCGTTGTAAGTGTGCCTTATATTCTTTGCGAATCTCCTTAGATTGCGGGCTGGTATCGGTGTAATAATCGCGGTCAGGCAGACCCAGTCCACCTTGATAAAACCAGCCAATATTCATTTCACTGTTTTTAAAATCTTGTTCAGGGAAAAAGTTAAACAAAGGTGTGATATTCATTTTGTGAAAAAATACAATCGCATTTTGAACATCATTTAACGATTTAATTGCTTCAATCCGGTTTAAATAGTGTTTAATTGGGTTAAGACCATCTTGCTCAATTTTTACCATATTCATCCCGCTGGCATAAAAATCACCAATCTTTTGAATATTGGAACCTTTTACAGCATTTACATTTTCCGCAGCGGTTTCCATAACGGTCCGTAAATCTTTAAGGTTTTTTTCACGCAACTCTTCAAAAGAACCATAACGACTATAATCATCGGGAACAGGATTTTTCATCATCCATGTACCGTTGGCAAACTGGTAAAAATCATCACCCGGACTGACACTGGCGTCCATGTTTGCAGGGTCAATGGCTTTTCGCTGGGCAAAATCACTCTGACTACAACTGCTTGCGAGTAGAAGACATAGCAGGCATGGGATAGTAAATTTCATGGTTGATCCTTTCGATTTTTTCTTATCATCTTCGATACAATAAGCTAATTTTACAAAACCGCAAAGTTAAAAAAACAAAAAAGCCGGCTCAAACCGGCTTTTTTGAATTAGAAATGATTGGCTTACTTGATTTTAATGGCGATATTTTTAGAAATAGATTCCTTCAGTTTCGGAATCGTAACAGTCAATACACCATCCTTAAATTCCGCGGAGATATTTTCCTGATCTGAAATCTCCGGTAATCTGAACGACCGCTGAAAGGAACCGTAAATGCGTTCGGTCCGATGGTAATTGTCCTTATCGGTTTTCTTTTCCTGATTCTTTTCGCCGGATATCGTTAGCTGATTATCAGTGATGTTCATCTTGATATCCTCTTTTTTAATTCCAGGCAATTCAGCAGAAATCAGGTACTCCTTTTCCTTTTCAACAATGTCTACCGATGGTGAAAAAGCAGTCAGGGATGTTTCTTCTTCATCACTTGTGTTAAAGAACGAGTCAAATAAGCGGTCAAATTCATTCCTAAAACCAAGAGTTGTTCGGGGAGTCCATCTTACGAGTGTCATAATGCACCTCCTTGTTTTTGGGTTTCAATTTTCAAATAATTGGTTGAGTTACTTAATTTTTACTTCAATCTGTTTCGGCAAAGCCTCTTCGAGTTTCGGGATAGTGATGCTTAATACACCGTCGGAAAACTCAGCATCGATCTGATCCCTGTCAACAAGATCCGGAAGTCGAAAGGTTCTGTGGAATTTACCGAAAACTCGTTCACTGCGGTGATATTTGTCCGACTTTGAATCCTTTTCGGATTTTTTCTCACCTTCAATCGTCAGGATGTTTTCCTTTACATTAATATTAACATCTTTTTTATTAACACCGGGTAATTCGATGTGCAGAGAGTAACTTTTTTCAAGTTCCTCAATGTCGACTTTGGGACAGATCGTGCACTCTGTCTTGTTGCCCGCTTCTGTTCCGTAAACTGAATTCAGCAGATGGTCTATTTCGTTGTTATAATTAATCAAAGAACTTCTTGGAATCCATCGTGCAATCGTCATGGCTTTTCTCCTTTTTATTTTTGTATTCATTTTCTCAAAAACCGTTATACAGTGCCACAAGTGGTGTGCCGAATATTTCTAATTATAATTTTGTCATATGATGCGGAAAACTTGTCGATCAATTTCTGCCGGAGTGTCGAAGTAGACATTTTTGTCAGGAAGCATTGTCAGTCTGTTTGCCGATTCGTCATTAAACGATTTGTGGATTCTTGACAATCCAAGGTGTCTTCGGTAAATTCCGGGCGTAATTTTAGGAGAATATCGGCATGGGTAAGATCAGTTTAAAAAATATGGTTTTTTATGGGTATCATGGAGTCGCCGAACAGGAAAAAATACTGGGCGGGCGTTTCGAGGTTGATCTGAGCCTTAATTTTGATATGACTCCCGCGATTAAATCTGATCATTTAAGTGATACGATCAGCTATGTGGATTTGTACCAATTAGTCCATGATGTGGTGACCAATTCGAAGTATTTTTTAATTGAGGCATTGGCCGGAAAAATAATAAACGAAGTATTTCTTCATTTCAATCCTGACAGCATCTACATTAAGATACGAAAACCCGGAGCACCAGTCAAAGGAGTTCTGGATACGGTAGAAGTGGAACTTGAAAGAACCCGTGAACAAATGAGGGGTTCGTTGTGAGCGTTGTTTCGGTTTATCTTGCACTGGGCTCTAACATGGGCGATAAAGAAGAAAATTTAAAAAGCGCAATTTTGAACCTGAATGATGGAAAGGTCTCTAATATTTATAAAACTTCCAGCATCTTTGTAACCGAACCGAAATATGTTACCGATCAGCCGGAATTTTTAAATATGGTTGTAAAAGGTACGACAGAAATGGACGCTATTGGATTATTAAATGCCTGTAAACGGATTGAGAAAGAAATGGGCCGCAACTTTCAGGAAAGGCGATTTGGTCCGCGTATAATCGATATCGATATTTTATTTTACGATCTGGAAATCATCAGTGAAGAACAATTGACAATTCCGCATCCAAAGATTGCAGAACGGCGATTTGTTCTGGAACCACTGGCAGAAATTGCCGGTGAATTTGTACATCCGCAGCTTCAACAGACACTGACGGATTTGTTAAATAAATGCCAGGATTTTGGTCAAGTGCACAAAATTAAAAGTACACATTCTTGGATAAGTCATTAAATTATAGATAAGAACTGAAAGGATTCATGAAGCATCTATACTATATCGCAATCGAGGGAGTGATCGGTGTCGGTAAGACCAGTTTCTCAAAAATATTGTCCGAACGTATGTCGGCCAGGCTGGTGCTGGAGAAGTTCGAGGAAAATCCGTTCCTTGAGGATTTTTATATTGATCCGGAACGCTATGCTTTTCAGACCCAGCTCTATTTTTTACTAAGCCGATATCGCCAGCAGATGGAATTGAGACAGGTTGACCTTTTTTCCAATTTGCTGGTCAGCGATTATATGTTTGATAAAGATAAACTTTTTGCCCACCTGAACCTGAATGAAAAAGAATTTGTTCTTTATAATTTGATTGCTCAACTTCTTGAAAAGGAGGTTGCCAAACCCGATCTTGTTGTGTTTTTACAGGCAAGTACCGACCGATTGATGGCAAATATAAAAAAACGGGGACGCAGTTATGAACGGGAAATGTCCAGGGAGTACATCGAATCGCTGAACCAGATATATAATGAATATTTCTTTCGTTATAAAGACAGTCCTTTGCTGATTATCAATACCAATGATATTGATTTCGTAAATAATGAGGATGACCTGAACGAATTGCTTGCTCTGTTGAAAAAGCCAATTTCCGGAACCGTTTATTATCATCCTGAACGAAAGGCTAAATAAATGTTTCGAATGTTATTTTACCTCATAATATTTTACCTTATCTGGAAGCTTATTGAACCTTATCTGAAAAATTTGTTTACTTCCAATCCTGAAGTCAAGGGCAGTAGCGATCAGAAAAATATCAAGATCAACCCTAATGATATTGAAGACGCCAGTTTTAAAGAAATTGACGATAGCAAGTCCTAAGCACACTTTTTTTCAGAAAAAATGAAAATTGTTATTTTTTCAATACTTATCATTGGATTAATGGCATGTGCATACGAATCCAATCACAAACAGGTAAAGGGCTGGACAGAGATACTGAACCAGCATCTGGAAAAATACCCGGATATGCAGGCTACTGATATTTATAAACTTATATATCAGGGAATTTGCGGACCGGGGCATCTCGGTGCTGACACTGAAATGATCCGGAAATACCTGGATCAAGAGTTATCAGAAGTCGATATCAATCCGGATCTTCCATTAATGGAAAACATTTCACCGGATTCGGAGTTTGTCAGGGTCAATTTAAAAAAATTCAAAAGTTTAAAACTGCCAGACGATATTATTGTTCAAGCAATCCATAAATCTTCACGTTCT
>JAFGXZ010000186.1 GCA_016936335.1 Fidelibacterota bacterium | reverse complement strand
GTGATGTGGAAGTATTCTCTAGTAAAATTAATATCGGCGACAAAGAGTATCTGCATTCGATTATTCATGATATCAGCGAGCAAAAGCGGGTAGAGGTTGAAAAAGAAGCGCTGGAATTCCAGCTGCAGCAGAGTCAAAAGCTGGAGTCCATCGGTACTCTCGCCAGTGGCGTTGCTCATGATTTCAACAACCTGCTGACGGTGATCATGGGGCATGCCCAGATGGGGATGATGCAAACGAGTGAAAATGAGCCCCTGAACCGCAGTCTGAAACAGATCGTTTCGGCTTCCACCCGGGCGGCGGATCTGACCCGCCAGCTGCTGCTGTTTTCCCGCAAACAGTCCATGGAATTCAAGCCCGTCAATCTCAACCGGACGATTCAGAATCTGCTCAAGATGTTAGGCCGGCTGATCGGCGAAAATATTGATATTGAAACTGTCCTGGAGCCATCGATCTGGACCGTGGAGGCCGATGAGGGCAATATCGAACAGGTCCTGACGAATCTCTCCGTCAACGCCCGGGACGCCATGCCCGATGGTGGTAAACTGAATATTAAAACCGAAAATGTGCAGATCACCGAAGCCGACAAGGCCCGGATCCTGAATTCCGAGGCCGGTAATTATGTGCGCATCAGCGTGAGTGATGACGGCGCCGGGATTCCGCCTGAAATCCGGGATAAAATCTTTGATCCCTTCTTCACAACCAAAGAAGCCGGCAAAGGGACGGGGCTTGGTTTGTCCGTGGTGTACGGGATTGTCAAAAAGCATAATGGCTGGATCAATGTCTATAGTGAAAACGGACATGGGACGCGTTTTACGATTTACCTGCCGGCGAAAAGCTACGGAACGGAGATCGAGGAAGCTGATGGACAATCCATGATCGAATCCCATTACGGCAATGGCGAACGCATCCTGTTTATTGAGGATGAGCAGAATGTTCTTGATTTCGCTCTGCGGGTTCTGGAAAACTATCATTACCGTATTTTTCCGGCATCCAGCAGCAAGGAAGCGCAGGCTGTTTTCACTGCGGAAGCGGGTAATTTTGACCTGATATTCAGCGATGTGGTATTGCCCGATGGCAATGGCTATGATCTGGTCCGTCATCTGTTAGGGGGAGATTTCAATGTACCGGTTATTTTCGGCAGCGGCTACACCGATGAACGGATCCGTGACCTGATCGGAAAAGAGGAAAAAGTTCGTTTTCTTCAGAAACCCTATCAAATTCATAAAATGATGGAGATGGTGAAAAACGCTCTGCAGAGTCCCAGGAATAAGTAAAAAATTCAGGAGGCAGGAAGCAGGAAAACGGCTTGTTGCGGGCGAAGGGTGGAAGGGCTAAGGGCACTTTCCCGGGAAATTTCTCTCTCGGTGTTCTCCGGATTCCACTCCTGGCGGAGTTCATTTTTCAGTTTATAGAAACTATCGTGAAAGAATCCCGCCCGGGATTCAACATGAATAGCCATGCATGCAATGCATGGACTTCGGTCTTTGGATCACTTTCTGCCGAAGCCCTATTCCGTCGAAAAGGTACTGGAAATTGTGAAAACCGCTCTGCAGACTTCCAGGAATAAGTAAAAAATTCAGGAAGCGAAAGGGTGAAGGGCGAAATTGGTGTTCACTATGTCAAAACGGGGACAGAAATGTCCTGATTCTCGATTCTATAAAACTAAACTGAGTATATAAATCAGTGAAAATGTAACCAGGAAGATCATCCCGGCCCAGCTCAAAATTCTCAACCATTTTTGAGGACGGTATTCTTCCGGCATAAAGGGCGCTGTGACGACCCGGTAATTGATGATGGCAAACACCGGCGCTGCCAGAAAGGCTACAATGGTGGCGAAATCCATCAGGGTTTTTATTCCACTGGTGAAGCAGGCAATAATCATGAATCCGGCTATAATCATGAATATTGCCCAGAAATGGTACAGATATTTGCCCGGTTTGAATCGGCGGACGGACAGCAGCTGCATCGAACCCGCAAGGGTTCGCGGATAGGCGTCAAAGACTGTCAGAGTTGTGCTGAGCATCGTAATAAAAACGATAGATCCTATAATTATCCGGCTCCACTCACCGATTGTCTTTGTGTAAAGTGAAACCAGTTGAGATGAAAATACAACACTGCTGTTTGAAAATTTTTCACCCGAGCCAAACATGACAAAGGCGCCCAATCCGACAAAGAACAGCGCAATCAATGTCGTTCCGATATATCCAATGTGAAAATCAATCAGCGCCTCTTTTACACTGGGTCGGTAATGGGTCTGCTTGCTTCTTTCCAGCGCCCAGAGAGAGGGCCAGACGGAAATCTCTATTGGAGCGGGCATCCAGCCCATCAGCGCCAGTAAAAAGGCGATGCCGGCAGCATTCCACAAATCCGGTTTCGAGACCAGATTTTGATTCGCAGAACCCGTATCAATGCCAAGGGCAATAAATACGGTTATAATGGTCGTAATCGCCAAAATTGCAATCATGATTTTCATTACCATATCGAGCATGGCATAACGGCCAATAAATAGAATTGCCGTAATGACAATCAGAACCAACAGACTGATGATTGCGGGTGACAGCATGATGCTGAATAGATTGGCGCATAGTCCGGCGGTTACAAGCGTGACTGCGGCGCCATTGATCACCGATGTGAAAATATTCATAATAAGAAAAATCCAGAGTGTTGATTTGCCAAGTTTGGCATATCCATTCAGGATACTTTCGCCGGTCACGGCCGTATAGCGATGGCCGAACTCAAAGAAGGGGTATTTAAATAGATTGATAAGGATAACAATCGTTAACAGATCAAAGCCGTAATCCGCACCGGCGCGGGTTGACTGAATGAGATGGGAACCGCCGATAGCCGCTCCGGCAAACAGGATTCCGGGTCCGATAGTCTTCTGGATGTTTTGATAATTCGTGTTTTTCATTTTTCCTTTAGAATTGTACCGCTAATAAAAACAGTGAGAAACTACCGTTTATTTTGTCAATTATCAATGTCGATTTTGAATTTGCCCCGCCATTAGTGAATTGTGGTCTCTGAAACCCGGTTAACCCGTCGAAAGCCGGTCAACGTCCGGCCTTCAACCGGCTTGAAACCGGGTTTGACTGAAATGATGAGTAGCCCCGGAATTTATTCCGGGGAATGCGATACCCCTCAAATAAGGGGTTTC
>JAFGXZ010000185.1 GCA_016936335.1 Fidelibacterota bacterium | reverse complement strand
TTCTAAGCAGAGGGTTGCAGGTTCGAGTCCTGCTCGGGGTACAAACTTATCATCCCTCTAATATCTTTAAATATCAACAACTTACTGTAAACCATATTAATTTTGTCTATGCCTTCCAATTCCAGATTTTGCTAGATTTTACCAAGTTTTAATGCAGTTTGGGTGTAACAAGGGTGTAACTTTCAAAACAAAGCGCCCGAGATATCGCATCCCCGTCTGACCGACCGGGCCGGCAGACAAACGATGGGGTAAATGGCCTCCAACGGCCTGTTTTGCCAAGCCTTGACTTCATTCATTACCTCATTGGTAACCATCGATATTAACATCGCTGATACTTCGATATTGTATATCTCTTGAAGGTGCATTTGAATGTCCCGGGTCGTCATGCCTCGTGAATACATAGAGATGATTTTGTCGTCAAATCCATCGAAACGGGTTTGCCCCTTGGGTATAATCAAGGGCTCAAATGTGCTATTCCGGTCTCGTGGAACTTCAACAGGAAAATTTCCGTGATTACTCTTGATTGTATTCTTGCTGTTTCCGTTTTCGCCCAGCAGATCTTCCGGTTTTTGGTAGTTTTGCATTAACTCATCAAGGAGTTTTTCGCTGAATCCGTTCTTGTCTTTTTTGGTGGTCATAAATGTTCCTTCTTTTTGAGTCTATAGGTTATCACCCATAACCATTTACACAAAATTATTTATATCCTCAAAATTTTTACTTGATTTCCAATAATACCAAAGTACTTTCTAAAAAGATATTTCTTTTTTATTTTAATTTTATGAGAAAAAATCATCGATTAGTTTTTATTGCAATTTTTTGTATCACTCATTTTCTAAAAACATCCGGTTTTGAAATTCAGGATGGTTGGTATTATATCGAAAGTGCTAAATACTTTATCAAAGGGATTGGATATGAATCTCATACACGACCCAGTCAGACGCCCTGGGAATATCAGTTCGATGCCGCCACAATTCAAAGTGATATGCAACGTATTATCGCTGCAGGATTTAACACAATCCGTACCTGGGACGCATTATCCGAGGAGGAACTGCAGATCGTAAATAGTTCAGGCCTGAAAATTCTTATGGGTATTTGGATTGATCCTCACGGCGCATACAGCAATCCGGTTTTTATCAGCGATGCATTGAATTATGTCAACAAGATTCTGGATTATTCCCGGGATTTTAATTGTATTCTTGCTTATATCATCATGAATGAACCCCAAGTCATGGACATCGTCAGCGGCGGTACCGATGCTCTAATTAGCCTTTGGCAAGATATTATTTCATTGATTCAGGATCGACACCCGGGCGTGGCGGTGACATTTTCAAATACTGCCGTCGGAGATTATATTCGCAGTGACCTGTTCCAAATCTGCGCCTACAACCTTTACATCTACAATCCGGTTCTCATCAGCAGCACTCACGGCTATGCCGAATATTGTCATATTATCAAAGAAAACAGGGCAGTTGATAAACCTTTTATCATTACCGAATTCGGATTGTCGGTCTCACCGGGAGTTCCGGGAAGTACTTACAGCTATGGCAGCAACACCCTGGAACAGCAGACAACCGGTAACCTGCTCATGTATCGTGGATTGATTGATGGTGGTGCACAGGGCGGTTGCGTTTTTCAATATCACGACGGTTGGTGGAAGGCGGGCAATCCCGACAGTCATGATTCGAATCCTGAGGAATGGTTTGGGCTGATTGAATTTGACAGTAATCCCACTTCCGTTTCGGGAACACCACGTCCGGTCTGGCAGGCTTTTAGCGAATACAACCAAGCCATTGTATACCAGCCAAAAAATGGCGGTATTTATTCTGATAAAATGCCTGTAGAATTATTTCTGATGGAAGCAGTCAGTAATTTCACAGTATCTATTGCCGACTCCATCATCTTTTCGCAAATGACACCGACCCGCTATTTTCAATCAGAAATCCCGCTTTTCCGTTCCTGTGATGTTGTTGAACTTCAGCCCATTTTTCACTTCTTTAATGATCAGGGCACCTTGCTTAAAACAGAAATCATCACCATTCTCAACGCTTCCGACCAAATCACATTGCCAACGCTTGTGCTCCGCTCAATTCCAGAGGATTTAGACCAAGCCGGCACGTTGCATCTCATCGCTGAATTGCAGATGGATTCCATCTTTTCAATAAAAAACAATCAATTGGATTACGGGTACTTTCCTCATATCGGATTCCACCCCGGTGAAGCGCGACAGACGGAAATCCAGTTGCAGGACAAGCATTGGCAATTCACAGATAATTTCAATATCACAAATGAAACTATGGTCGTGACACTTGGTGCTGGATTGACCATACAATTCGGTGCTTTCCAAAGACGAATTACCGCCCAGAAAATCCTTTATCGTGGCGATTGGGCAGCATCCATTGCCGCTGAAAATACTCTCGCATTGGCAGGACCAGTGAATCCGGATGAGACCACCCTAAATATTTTACCCAATTATCCAAATCCATTCAACGTAACCACTACCATCCGGTTTTTCTCCCGACAGGCATCACCGGTAACTATCACCATTTTTAATATTAACGGCAAGCAAACAGCCAACTGGACGTACCAGCCTGTTTCAGTTGGTTGGCAGAGCGTTCACTGGAATTCCGGACAAATGGCGACCGGTCCGTATTTGCTCCGCATCCAATCAGACACAGCCGTTGGCTTTCAAAAATTGATGGTAATCAAATAGACCTTCTTTTGCTCTTGTAAATATGATAACCCTAAGTTATCGTTTTAATAATTTCAGGCGGCCAAAGATTTTAAAATTTTTCCATAATCTGTTCTATTCTTATAGTTTTTCATCAAGAAATCTTTTAAGAAATGGAAAGGTGCCTGATTGTCGCCTGGGTAAGTATCTGGCTTGGTTTTTGTCTGTAAATTGGCAATATGTCTATCTGTTTTCAAAATTTCAGAAATCCGGGGTTTTTCATTAATGAGTTTTCATTGCAGTTTATTGTTGGCACGGTGCATTAAAGCAGAAAGGGTAAAATATGAATTTTTCAACAGTTGATTATGTGGTTTTTATCGGATATATCTTGTTTATTATCGGGTTGGGACTTTGGGTTTCCCGTGAAAAAAAGGGACATCAGAAGAATTCCAGCGATTATTTTCTGGCCAGTAAATCCCTTCCATGGTGGGCGATTGGTGCCTCACTGATCGCAGCAAATATTTCAGCCGAGCAATTCATCGGCATGTCCGGTTCCGGATATGTCATTGGTTTGGGTATTGCAACCTACGAATGGACGGCCGCTATCGCGTTGATTGTGATAGCTAAATTCTTTTTACCGATATTCCTGAAGGAAGGTATCTATACCATGCCCCAATTGCTGGAAATCCGCTATGACCGGCGGGTACGAACCGGACTGGCGGTGTTCTGGCTGCTGCTCTATATCTTTGTAAATCTGACCTCAGTTCTCTATCTTGGTGCGCTGGCACTCCGGACAATCATGGGTATTCAACTAATGTACGGAATTATAGGCCTGGCGATTTTTTCGGCATTGTACACAATCTATGGCGGACTGAAAGCTGTTGCCTGGACAGATGTCGTGCAAGTAACAGTTTTAATAATCGGCGGCCTTGTAACAACCTTTTTTGCCTTGAATGCTGTTAGCGGTGGTGAAAATTTTTTAAAGGGTTTTGCTGATTTAATTCATCAGGCACCGGAAAAATTTGACATGATTTTGGACAAATCTAATCCCAATTTCAAAGAACTGCCCGGTCTGGGAGTACTTTTAGGCGGAATGTGGATGGCACATTTTTTCTACTGGGGCTGTAATCAGTACATCACCCAGCGGGCACTCGCGGCGAAGAGCATTAAAGAAGCTCAGCGTGGCCTGATGTTCGGCGGCTACCTAAAAATACTCACTCCGTTGATTGTGGTCATTCCCGGTATTGTCGCATTTGCCTTAAAAGCCGATATCGTCAAG
>JAFGXZ010000184.1 GCA_016936335.1 Fidelibacterota bacterium | reverse complement strand
TGGCAAACCCGAACAATACGGTTTTGTTTATTGGTTACCAGGCCGAAGGAACCCGCGGGCGGACAATTCTGGAAGGTGCCGAAAGTGTCAAGATTCATGGCCAGCAGGTGGCAGTAAAAGCCCACATCGAGCAGATCAGCGGGTTTTCTGCGCACGCCGATTACAACGAGATTCTGGCCTGGTTGTCAAGTTTTAACGAGGCGCCCAGAAATATCTTTATCGTGCACGGCGAAGCATCACAATCGGCCGCGTTAAGCGAACGGATTCAAACCAGCTTCAACTGGAAAACATCTATTCCAAAATATCTCGAGAGTGTTGATCTGAATTGAAATTATGGAACTGTTTGATAAAAAAAGCGATGACCAAACTCTTTTACCGCCTTTAGCGGAACGGATGCGACCAATCGTCATTGAGGATTTTGTTGGGCAGGAGCATCTGACCGGTAAAGGTAAAATCCTGCAAAAAGCATTGGCAGCCAATGGAATGTTTTCAATGATATTATGGGGGCCGCCGGGTTCCGGAAAAACCACGCTTGCCAAGATAGTATCAAGACAAATCAACGCAAAATTCTTTCAGATCAGCGCGGTATCTGCCGGGGTGAAAGATGTCCGAAAAATTATCGATCAGGCGGATTTGAATCGTCGCCAGGGCCACAAAACCATTTTATTCATCGATGAGATTCACCGGTTCAACAAAGCCCAGCAGGATGCCCTGCTGCATGCTGTGGAAAGTGGGGGCCTGACATTGATTGGAGCGACTACTGAAAATCCGTCTTTTGAGGTTATTGCACCATTGCTGTCCCGTTGCCGGGTGCTGAAATTGACAAACCTGAGCGATGAGAATCTTGAAGTGATATTGTCCCGGGCCATGAAAAGGGATATTGTTCTTCAAAAAATGGAAATTTCTCTCGATTCCAAGGCTCGTCAGATGCTGGTCCATGCGGTTAATGGCGATGCCCGGAAATTGTTGAATGCCATTGACATTTGCCTGCAGCTGACTCATTCGGATATGAAAAAGCAGATCCATATTGACCTGGCACTTATTCGTGAAGCCCTGCAGCAACGGAATTTATTGTACGATAAAAAAGGTGATTATCATTATGATGTGATTTCGGCGTTTATTAAAAGTGTACGGGGCAGCGATCCCGATGCAGCGGTTTACTGGTTGGCGGTAATGCTGGAAAACGGGGAAGATCCGCTGTTTGTGGCCCGTCGCCTGATCATTCTGTCCAGTGAGGATATTGGTAATGCCAGCCCGCTGGCACTATCTGTGGCGACAGCGGGATTTCAGGCGGTACATGCTATTGGAATGCCGGAAGCAGCGATCATTCTGGCACAGGTGACTAATTACCTGGCGTCGTCGCCGAAAAGCAATGCCTCCTATCTGTCTCTCCGTAAAGCTCAGGCGGCGATAAAAGAAGGCGAATTTCCCGTAGTTCCTCTGCATCTCAGAAATGCTCCAACCAGACTGATGAAGTCCATGGACTTTGGAAAAGACTACCAATATCCCCACGATTTTCCCGATGCCTTTGTTGAGGTATCCTATTTTCCGGATGGGATGCCGGCGCAGGGTTTTTATCAGCCGAAAAATTTCGGTACGGAAAAATTTATCCGTGAACGTCTGGGTAAACTTTGGCCTGACCGTTATCCGAAAACAAATTAAGACAGGATAGATAATACAGCTTAATATTAAATGGGAACATTGCATTTAATAACAGACTATTTACAGTCAGAAATCTTCATTTGATATAATCCCTGAATTATGTTATGAAATAATCAAATATAAACGGTCAACATTGAGATAATTATAAAATAAACATAATGTTAAGATTCGTCGGATGTTATCTCATGTAATATTTTGTTTTTTTTGGATCATATGTTTTATTTTTTAAATAGGGACTTGATTTTAAATATAATAACAATTATCTTGAGGTGTAGTTTAATACTATAAGGGGCTTATAGATGATAAGAAAAATTGTACGGGTGGGCGCAAGCCTGTGTATCTTATTACCCAAAGATGTAATTAAAGCGATGGAGTGGGATTTTGGTGATCCCATCGATCTGATTCTGGACGAAGAAAACGAGAAAGTAGTTTTACGGAATCCGCGAGAAGAGGAACAAAAGAAAAAAACCTACCTCGAAGATTTCAACGAGTTTCTGGAAGATTACAAGAGCGTATTATTGAAAATTGATCCGGTTGATCAAATAAGCGATTGAGGTTATTATGCGACGAAAAATTATTCGGGTGGGATCCAGTCGAGGTGTGCTGCTTCCCCGGGAAGTGACCAAAGCGATGGCCTGGGATTTTGGAACGGAAGTTGATCTGGAAGTCAATCATGATCGCAAGGAGGTCACTCTGAAAACAATCAAAGTCAGCCTGCCGGAGGATTATGAACTGGAGCACCTCAGAAGCATTGAAGAGCAGTTAATGCTGCATGAAGATGTGCTGGGAGGTATTGATGACTGAGGATCAGAAAAAAGAATTAAAATTATTGTGTTATGTTAACTGGATGCTCGCCAAAAAGTTTGAAGATGACTACGGCGTACGTGATTTCGAAGCGCTGAAAACTGTTGTCGGATTACCGGGCGGTGGTTCCCTGACCTGTTTTTTAGGAGAGCGTTTATCAAACCGGAAAGATCTGTATTCACAATTAGGTTGGTTTGTCTATTATATGGTGGACGGCGAGCCGTTTCTCAGTAAAAACCGGTCGGTTGTTTTGTTAATGTTGATCTGGACACTGAATTATTATCGCCTGGAATTTGATATCGAGGGGCTGGCTGATTTTATTGTTTTATTGGACACCATGAAACAGGGCAATTCGGATATTTCTCTGTGGTTTTCAAACAATTGCCGTTAATATTCCGGTTTCCGACAACCTGAATGAACGCACGTTATAAAAACACCTCCCGGCGGGGTGTTTTTTATGTTTAAAGCGGAAAAAGCATGGGGAGACAAGAAATGAGTATTGACATAATGATATCGGCAGCCCGGGGAAATATTCCGGTTGATATTTTATTCAAAGACGTACAACTTGTTAATCTGTTGTCCGCTGAAATTGTTAGGACCAGCGTTGCGGTTTTCGGTGGTAAAATTGTCGGATTTGGTGATTATGATGCTGAAAAAACAATGGATGCTCAGGATTTGTATCTTGCCCCAGGTCTGATTGACGGGCATGTCCATCTGGAAAGCTCCATGCTGAGCCCGGAGGAGTTTGCGCGGGCGGTGGTTCCGATGGGAACGACGACGGTAATTGCCGATCCTCACGAAATCGTGAACGTGATGGGAATGGAAGGATTACAGTATATGCTGGAGGCCAGTGCCAATTTGCCATTGGAGCTGTATTTTATGTTGCCATCCTGTGTGCCGGCAACCCATCTGGAAACCGCCGGGGCGATTGTGACCGCCGGGGAATTACGGCAATGGATTGATAATCCCCGGGTTTTAGGAATTGGTGAGATGATGAATTTTCCGGGTGTTCTGTTTGGCGATCCCGCTGTCCTTAAAAAACTGACCGTGGCCGGCGATAAGGCAATTGATGGCCATGCTCCTCTATTACGGGATAAGG
This sequence comes from Fidelibacterota bacterium, assembly GCA_016936335.1. Taxonomy (GTDB): domain Bacteria; phylum Fidelibacterota; class UBA2242; order UBA2242; family UBA2242; genus B118-G9. Next base: position 343 of record JAFGXZ010000184.1, on the reverse strand, counting down.
ATTTATCGGCGTACATTTCGGCCGGTATTCGTTCGGATCATGAGAGCACGAATATTGACGAAGCCAGGGAAAAACTGCAAAAAGGAATGTTTCTGATGATTCGGGAAGGATCGGCTGCCCGCAACCTGAAAGATTTACTGCCATTGGTGACACCGTTGAATTCGCGGAATTGCGGATTTGTTACTGATGACCGGCACCCTGATTTTTTGTTGGATTTCGGTCACATCAATTCAATGGTAAAGGATGCGATTGCTTTTGGAATGGATCCAATTATCGCACTCCAGATGGCGTCATTGAATACAGCCCGGTACTTTGGCCTAAAAACCAAGGGAGCCATTGCGCC
>JAFGXZ010000183.1 GCA_016936335.1 Fidelibacterota bacterium | reverse complement strand
CTACAGTCGCGACGACGGATTATATTTTACCTTTCAGCGCTGCGATTCAGCGGAATAACTTTTTTGCAGTACAGTTTCATCCGGAAAAGAGCGGAACAATCGGCGAACAAATATTAAGGAATTTTATAAATTTATGATCACAATTATCCCGGCAATCGATATTATTGATGGAAAATGTGTCCGCCTGAGCAAGGGCAATTTTGACACGAAGAAAGTATATAATGAAAACCCCTTGGCGGTGGCAAAACAATTTCAGGATAATGGTGTCCGGCGGTTGCACCTGGTAGACCTTGATGGCGCCCGGGCAAGGAAAATTATCAACTGGAAAGTGCTGGAACAGATTGCCGCTGATACGGATTTGATAATTGATTTTGGCGGCGGGGTACAGTCGGATAATGATTTGCGGATTGCCTTTGAATCGGGAGCGGCGCTGATCACGGCTGGCAGTATTTCTGTTAAGAAACCTGAAGTCGTTCAAGAATGGTTAAAGAATTACGGAGGCGAAAAAATCATTCTCGGCGCCGATGTGAAAAACAGAAGGATTGCGATTCACGGCTGGGAAGATGAATCGGAGTATGAACTGTTTCAGTTTCTGGAAGAATATATTCATCAGGGGGTGTCGCAGACAATTTGTACTGACGTGAGTAAGGACGGGATGTTGCAGGGGCCGGCGTTTGAACTGTACCGTGATATAAAAGCAAAATTTCCGGATTTATATACCGTCGCCAGCGGGGGAATCAGCAACAGCGATGATGTGTTTCGTTTAAATGATGATGGAATTGATGCCGTAATTATTGGGAAAGCGTTGTATGAAGGTCGCATCCGATTGGCGGATTTGAAAGGATTTTTATGTTAGCAAAACGGATCATTCCCTGTCTGGATGTCCGTAATGGGCGGACCGTCAAGGGTGTTAATTTTGTCAATATCCGGGAAGCCGGTGATCCGGTGGAACTGGGTGCTGCTTATGCTGCCCAGGGTGCCGATGAACTGGTTTACCTCGACATTACCGCGTCGGTGGAAAAACGCCGGACCTTTGTGGAACTGGTGGAAAAAGTGGCCCGAACTCTGAATATTCCGTTTACGGTGGGTGGCGGGATCAGCAACGAAGACGATGTCGCCCGTCTGCTGGATGCGGGGGCGGATAAAATCAGTATCAATACGGCAGCGGTTGATAATCCTGAGCTGGTGGAAAAATTGGCATTGCGTTTTGGTAGTCAGTGCGTGGTGGTGGCAATTGATACAAAGTATTTGAAACACGGTGATATTGTATATATTCATGGTGGTCGAACGCCGACGAAGCGCATTACACAGGATTGGGCCCGGGAAGTCGTCGAGAGAGGCGCCGGAGAAATTTTACTCACATCCATGGATCATGACGGCACAAAAAATGGATTTGCATTAAGGATTACCAGAGAATTATCCGAATCTTTGCCAGTCCCAATTATTGCATCCGGCGGGGCCGGAACGAGAGGGCATTTTGTTGATGTATTCAAAGATGGAAAAGCCGATGCGGCGCTGGCGGCCAGTGTCTTCCACTTCGGCGAAATCCCCATTCCGGAATTAAAGCAGTATTTGAAGAAAAAAAATGTAGAGGTGCGACTATGATGATAGATTTTAGCAAGGGACTGGTTCCGGCGATTATCCAGGATGAAAAAACCGGCAAGGTGTTGATGCTGGGTTATATGAACCGGGAAGCCTACGACAAGACGCTGGAAATCGGCAAAGTGACCTTTTTCAGCCGCTCGCGGCAACAATTATGGACAAAGGGAGAAACATCGGGCAATTTCCTGCTGCTGAAAGAAATTCTGGTGGATTGTGACGGCGATACATTACTGGTGAAGGTTAGTCCAACCGGACCAAGCTGTCACACCGGCGCCGAGACCTGCTTTAATGAAGTGAATACTGCCTCGAATTTCTTGTTTGAACTGGAAAAAGTAATCGCTGATCGAAAAATCAATCCGAAAGAGGGGTCCTACACCAATACACTTTTCAACGCCGGCATTAAGCGAATTGCCCAGAAAGTCGGTGAAGAAGCAACGGAAGTCCTTATCGATGCGGTCAGTGATGATATTCCACGAATGCAAGAAGAAATCGCCGATCTGTTGTACCATCTGCTGGTATTACTGGCCGATAAAGATATTTCGTTAAATGAGATTTTAGATGTGTTGAAAAAGCGGCATAAATAGAAATATTTGCGAATCAAATCGCAATATTTATGGTATTTAATAAAGTACTAAGTAATCTCAGTGAATCTCTGAGCATTCTCTGTGCTACTCTGTGTGGCTCTTTGCAACTCTTTCCACTTCTCTGAAAACCCGCAGGAAATTGCCACTCCAGATTTTCTGAATATCCTTTTTGGAATAACCGCGTCTCAGCAGTTCTTTGGTAATATTCGGCATCTGGCTGACATCCATCAGACCATCGAGCTCACCACCGCCATCAAAATCGGTACCGATACCCACATGGTTGATTCCAATTAAATTGACGATATGTTCGATATGATCTATATAATCACTGACTGTGGCCAGTTTTCCGGGGTATTTTTGTTTTAGCTTATAATGTTCCTGCAAAACCGGCTTTTTCTCTTCTTCCGTCATCTGATTGTAATGGGGGTATTTGTCGTTCAGCGCTTTCTCAGCGGCTTCCCGTTCGGGATTGGGCGCAGGAGTTTTGACATATTCCGTGTAAGTAGCGACCTGGATAACGCCGCCGTTTTTTGCCAACGCCAGTAGCATTTCATCGCTGAGATTGCGGGGATTGTCACAGACCGCCCGGGCGCAGGAATGAGAGATAATGATGGGAACGTTCGATATTTCCAGTACATCATAAAATGCTTTATCCGACACATGTGAAAGATCAACCAACATTCCCAGGCGATTCATTTCCCGGACAACGGTTCTTCCAAATTCACTCAAACCGTTATGTTCTGTGGTATCATTGGAGGAATCACAGATGTCGTTATTTTCAACATGGCAAAGAGTGATGTACCGTGCGCCGAGATTGTAAAAGGTTTCTATTTCGGCCAAATCCCGGCCAATGGCATACCCGTTTTCGATACCAATATAGATGGCGTGTTTACCGGATTTTGTGATGCGTGATGCGTCATCTGCATCCAACGCTAATTCTATCCGATTACTATTGGCTTTGACGGCATTGTGGATCGCCTGAATCATCCGATTAACTTTATTATTTGCTTTGCGATTGCCGTCCGCCGTTCGCGGTCCCTGACCGACCCAGCATGCAAAGAAAACCGCATCCAGCCCGCCCTTTTCCATACGGGGAATATCCACTTTCCCGTCCCAGGCACTGCCGGCCAGATTCCGGCTGATATCGGCATTCCAGCGCAGCATGTCCATGGGGGTATCGGTATGTGAATCCAGGGTCAGGAGTTCGCGATGGATACGCATGGCTTTCCGGTCTGAGATGATTGTACTGCTGCAAGCGTTCAAAATAAATAGTGAGAGAAATCCGATTGTGAATATTCCTATTTTCATATCAAGTCTCCTAGCGGAGCAAAGTTACGAAGAAAATCTGAATTCTATAGGGGTTTGTTGAATTGGTTTTGGGAAAATCGCCCAAAATCTGCGGATATATTAATCAGGAATCAGGGATTTAACCCATTCACGATGCACCCAGAGCGCGCAACCGCCGTTGGATTCGTCCAGCTTATCCCGATTTTCGCGAATGGTCTCAAGAAATTTTGATCTCAGCGCATCCTTCAATGATAAATCCCTGAGGCTGGCATCGGAATAGGGTGCAAAGGGACAGGGCTCCAGGCTGCCATCGGGTGATACATGTACGAACCCGCGTCCGGAAGACAGACATCCGCCATATTGTTCTTCATCACCGGGAAAGGCGACGAAAAGGGCGGGGAATTTCGACCGGAAATTTTCCATCAGGCTATAGACACTGCGAGTTTGTTCAAGAGTCAGTTCCATCTCTTCCGTGCCATCCTGAACGGGGATATAATCGATAAAGAAAAAGAGTTTAGAGCCGAGTTTTACCAGGGATTTGATAAAATTTTCATTAGTCAGTATATCAAATGTTTGACGAGTCATGGTAAATGAAATGCCAAAGAAGATGCTGGTTTTCTTAATCCGTTCGATTATACGAACCAGATGATCATAGACACCCTCGCCCCGGCGTTCATTGGTTTCGGTGCGCATTCCTTCCATGCTGATAATGGGCAGAACATTCTTCTGCTTTCTGAATTCGGCAATTGTGGCGGGATTCAGCAATAATCCATTTGTGAACACCGGAAAGATGATATCCGGGAACCGGGCGGTTATTTCGAACAGGTCCGGCCGGATCAGCGGTTCGCCGCCGGCAAGCAGGATAATGGATACGCCGAGTTCATGAGCTTCGCCGATGATTTCTTGTAACTTGGCGCTATCCATTTCAGGCTTGTTTTCACGCTGTTGGGCCAGTGCGTAGCAGCCTTTGCATTTCAGATTGCAGCGATTTGTAACACTGATGATCATGAAGGGTGGTACATGCACGCCCTGTTGTTCCCATTTGGCGCGGCGCTTCTCAGCCTGTTTCTGCCAGCGGATAGTTTTCAGAATAAACAGCGCCAGCGAGGGTTTTTTCAGGCTGACTTTCAGGGCGTCAGAAACCAGTTGCCGAATGCCCTGGTTCATTAAATCTATATAGTTTGAATTTTCTTGCATTGGTTTTCCCATTTTTCTGACTCAAATATACCGGATTCAGATGAAAGAGAAGGTGGATAGTTGTCACAGAATTTGCTAAACTTACGAAAATGTGATATGAAACAAAATAGCGGAGTGTATTGGTAAATGAAAAAATTGAAGAATCCTTTTTCCGACCTGAAAGGCTACAACTGTTTTGTCTGCTCGCCGGATAATCCGGTGGGTCTGCACCTGGATTTTTATCTTGATGGGGAAAAGATCAAAGCCCGCTGGAAACCGAAGGATGAATACCAGGGCTATCCGAATGTCCTGCATGGCGGTATTCAGGCGACATTGCTGGATGAGGTGGCCAGCTGGACAGTTTACACCGTTGCCGGAACCGGCGGGGTGACGTCCAGAATGGAAGTGCAATATAAAAAACCGGTTTTTATCGATAAGGGCGAAATCCGGCTGACTGCGGAAATAATCGAATATAAAAAGCGAATAATCTCTGTGCAGACGTATCTCTTTGACGGAGGAGGATTGCTCTGCACTGAAGCGATTGTGGATTACTTTGTTTACCCGGAAGAGGTCGCCCGGGCCAAGATGCATTACCCCGGCAAAGAGGCATTTTTTGATTAATTTGAAAAGTTTACACTATTTTTCCCATTCATTCGTCCTATAGGGCGAGATGGAAGCAGTAATGACCAGACAGATTTCAGAAAGTTACCAAAAAGAACACCCCAAACTTTTAGCCTACATCCGCAGCAAGGTTCGCCGGTTGGAAGATGCGGAAGACATTGCCCAGGATGTATTTTATCAAACGCTGACATCCGTTAATGCACTGGAACCGATTGAAGATCTGGCTGCCTGGATTTATACCCTGGCCCGGAACCGGATTATTGACTGGTATCGGAAAAAGAAACCCCTTGAATTATCCCCGGATGATGCGCTCGGCATTGAGAGTTTATTTGAGATCGGTGATCTGGAAGTATTGGATGTTCCAACCAGGGAACTGATCTACGAATCAATAATGGATGCGATTGAAGAATTGCCTTTAGAACAGCGAACGGTTTTTATTCTGCAGGCGATTGAGGGGCTTACATTTCGGGAAATCGCTGTGATTGAAGATGTATCGGTGAATACATTGATTGCACGTAAACGATATGCAGTGGCGTTTCTGCGAAAACGCCTGAGATCGATCAAAAAGATCATAGAAAACGAATAAAGGAGACAAAAAATGTGTATGGAAAGAAGTAGATTTGCACGTATCATTCCCTGGATTGTTGGCGGTATTGCCCTGGCAATTGCTGCGGCGTTTATTTTCGGGTTTTTTGTGATGGTTCTCTGGAACTGGCTAATGCCGGTAATTTTTGGATTAGGGATAATTACATATTGGCAGGCCTGGGGCCTGGTGCTTTTATCGCATCTCTTATTCAAGGTCAGTGGGCATCATTCCGATCACGATCATCATGGGGAATACTGGAAAACGAAATTCCAGCACAAATTCCGGGAGCGCTGTAAAGAACAGGAAAAAGGAATCCATGTCGGGAATCCAAGCGCCGAAGCCAATGGTTGAACGAAGCCCCGGCGGGTCGGGGCTCAGG
>JAFGXZ010000182.1 GCA_016936335.1 Fidelibacterota bacterium | reverse complement strand
TTATCGGCCGAGCGTGTACGGCTGATGGCAACGCTCAGTCGAATTAAGGAGGGCGTCATTACCACCGATGCGGACAATAACGTCAGTGTTATGAATCGGGTTGCATCGGACATTACCGGCTGGAACGAAATGGATGCAATTGGCAAACCCATTGTGGACGTTTTCAGACTACAGGTGTCTGCTGATGATGGTGCGACTGTCCAGGACATCCAGGACTTTTTAAAACAACACGACGATCAGGAAAATAGCAGCCATATTACCATTGTGGATACGGAGTCCCGGGAAAAACAATTGCATATCAATGTAATTCCCATTCAAACACTTTATGGTGAGAAATCCGGTACGGTATTTATTTTTCATCTATGGATTGACAACAAAAGCAAACGCGATATAAATCTTAAAAAATTCCAGGCCTGAGCTATTCCATGGCGCCTATAATTTTTAAATTCCGGTGAATGCCAGGAGTATAAACATTTGGAAAAATTAACTATTCTCTATGAAGATAATCACCTGTTGGTATTATGTAAACCGGCAGGCATTCTGGTTCAAGGCGATCAAACCGGCGATATCACCCTGTTGACCCTGGCAAAGGAGTATATCAAAGAAAAATATGCCAAACCCGGCGATGTTTATCTTGGCCTGGTACACCGGCTGGATCGGCCGGCGTCAGGGGTGATTGTCTTTGCCCGAACGACGAAAGCGGCCGGTCGTCTGATGAAGCAATTTCAGCAGCGGCAGCCCCGAAAAATCTATCAATGCCTGGCGGAAGGTGAATTGCCACTTAGCGCAACCTGGAAAGATTGCATTGAACGACGGGATGCAAATTCTTTTATAGCAGATGGCAAACCTAATGCGTCATTGACGTTCAAGAGAATGAATTTTAAAAACGGTGTTTCACTGGCCGAGGTGGAACTGCATACCGGAAAACATCATCAGATTAGGGTCCAATTCGCCAGCCGGGGTTTCCCGCTGATCGGTGATTTCCGTTACGGGTCGAAAATTAAATTCCCGGAACGCGCAATTGCCTTACATGCCCGGGAACTACGCATTGAGCATCCAACGACCAGGGAAATGCTCACATTTAGTTGCGAATCGGATTCTGCCTGGCGGGATTTTGTTTAACCACGTAATTCAGATTGCCGGGATAATCGATCAGCAAGAAGCCGATATGCTGCTGGCCGCCGGTGTGGATCTGCTGGGTTTTCCCCTGCGATTGCCGGTGAACAAAGAAGATTTGAGCGAAGTGCAAGCGGCAGGCATTATCCGTGAAATTCCAGACTCAGACCGGGTGGTTTTGATCACTTATCTGGATCACGCCGACGACATACTTGCATTTTGCGATGCATTAGGCGTTTCAACGGTCCAGTTACATGGGCCGATTCCCTTGAAAGAATTAAAACGGCTGAAATGCATGCGCCCGGCAATGACTGTTATCAAGAGCCTGGTTATCCGGAAAGACAATCGTGATCAACTGTTTCGTGACCTTGACGAAACTGCTAATATCGCTGATGCGTTTATCACCGATACCTATGATCCGGACACCGGTGCCACTGGCGCTACCGGTAAAACCCACGACTGGTCGATCAGCCGGGAATTGGCCGATTATTCGCCGAAACCGCTAATCCTGGCCGGGGGACTGACCCCGGAAAATGTTTATAAAGCGATCATGACGGTGATGCCCGATGGAGTGGATGCACATACCGGGGTAGAGGACGACCGTGGACGCAAAGACCCGGAAAAAGTTCAACGCTTCGTCGCAGAAGCCCGGCGCGGCTTTGCCGACCTGCAACAAGCAGAATCTCGTGAGATTCCCATAAATGGCGTCCTTGATCTGCATACGTTCAGTCCAAAGGAGGTTAAAGACCTGGTGCCGGAATATCTTGAAAGCTGCCTTGGAAAAGGAATAATGTCTGTCCGTATCATCCACGGTAAAGGGACCGGAACACTGCGCCGAATCGTGCAATCAATCCTGTCGAAATCACCGATTGTCGAATCCTATGAGACTGCCGATAGTACCGGCGGCGGCTGGGGTGCCACAAGTGTTGTTCTTCGACGCGTCAAAAACAATTAGAATTTAAAAACCGGCTTCCAATTTATCCCTGTTTCAACGATCAGGAATTTTTTCGAATTCAGTGACAACCGCTTATCGAAAAATGCTGTACATTCGCTGACAACGAAGCGATATTAGCAACGTCTGTAAGGCTGAATCGGATATGAAAACAATTATCAATCGGCAAGGAAAGTAAAATGAGAAAACCCGTATTCTTTTTGATCCTTCTTTTAACAACGGCAAATGTGTTTTCCCAGAGCCGGGAGAACATTGAGAAAAAATTCGCGATCGTCACGTATGTCTCTGATAATGAGCAGGAAAAATCGGTGAAAGCGTTGATAAAAAGTGTCCGGGAATTGACCGGTAATTACCGGGATTGTGAAATCTATGTGGTCCTGGGTGATCCGGATAATTTTCCCGGTGCTGCATTGAAGGGCAAAAATGTAAAGCTTCTGCCCCTGAAAATGAATAAAGCGTTCCTGGAGTATCCCCTGGCGTTTAAAGCCTTTGCCGCCGCTCAGGTCGAAAGGATTGTCAAAACCCAGACCGAATCCCTGGTCTGGCTTGATCCGGGAGTCATTGTTCTGAATTCGCCGGATGCATTGATGTTAGATAAAAATACTGATGTTGCCGTCCGTCCGGTAACTCTGTCAAATACGATTAGTATTTCACCGGGCGAGCGACCCAATGCTTACTGGGCGCCGATTTACCGAAAAACGGGACTGAATTATAAAGAACTGCCTGTGCTGACGACGATTGTCGATGATGTTCCGATTCAACCCTATTACAACTGTGAAGTGTACTCCGTCAATCCAAAGTTGGGTATCTGTGAAGAGTGGGCCGGAATTCTGACGGATTTATTAAACGATGAGGAATATCAAAGCACGGCTTGTACGACTTTCCTGAATAAATTGTTTCTCCACCAGGCGGTCTTAAGCGGGGTGATCACGTCGAAAGTGCCGCAGGGCAGAATCAAGCCGCTTCCGATTAGCAGCGGGTATCCGTTTAATCAACACGAACGCCTGGCTCCTGAAAAACAGATCGCATCTCTGAACGAATTATCCGTGGTCATCTTTGATTATGCCTGGGCGATGATTCCCAACTGGATGAATACGATTCCGACGAATGAACCGCTGAGACAGTGGCTGTTCGATACGTACCTTGATTATCTGAAATTAGGCGATCATCTCTATCGGATGGAAGGATCCTGTAATTCCTATCTCATTACGACAAAGAAGGGAAGTGTTTTAATTGATCCGGCGGGTGCTTCCGCCGCTCCGGAATATTTCAAAAGCATTTTGGAAAATTGTCCTCTGAAGGCAATCCTGCTAACCCATGCTCACCGCGATCATTGGGACAATATGGAGATTTGGCAGACCGATCCGCCTGTTCCGATCATCGCCCAAAGGGAATTTATTACCTACAATGAATACTGGGGGCGGTTGGCGCCATTTTTTGCCCGAAGGAGCGCCATCTGGGGCAGAAAACCATTGCCCGATTCTTCTGAAATTCAAGCGTTCAATCCCGTTGTTCCCACGATCACATTCGCCGATGAATATACATATAAGTTGGGTGGTTTTCATTTTGAGATGGTGCATACTCCCGGGGAAACGCCGGATCATGCAACCATCTGGATACCGGAACTAAGCGCTGTTTTTGTTGGTGATAATTATTACGAGTATTTTATCAACAATGCCACATTGCGGGGAACATTGACCCGGCCGGTGCTGGGTTATATCCGTGCTCTTGATCTGGCATTGTCCTATAAACCTGAATATTTCCTCATGGGACATGGTTCCGCGCTGGTTTCTAAAAACAGTATCAATGAAACCGTTGGTAATTTTCGCAATGCGCTTCAGTATATATATGATGAAACCATCGGGGGAATTAATGATGGCAAAGATGTTTATACACTGATGCAGGAAATTATCCTGCCGGATACCTATAAAATCCGCCCGTATTTCGGTAGTGTCAAATGGACTGTTCGGGGAAT
>JAFGXZ010000017.1 GCA_016936335.1 Fidelibacterota bacterium | reverse complement strand
TTGAATCACTGTTTTCAGCACTGCCCAATCCTACTATTGTACGCACGGAGCTGAGACGGTTATTCGGCTGGTTGAAAAATAGAGGTGTTACAGCAATCATCACTGGAGAACGCGGTAATGGATCATTGACACGACAGGGTTTGGAAGAGTATGTTTCCGATTGCGTCATTCTGCTGGATCATCGCGTTAGCGATCAGTCCTCCATTCGGCGATTGCGTATAGTCAAATATCGTGGTTCAACACACGGGACAAATGAATATCCTTTTTTAATTGATGAAGAGGGTTTTTCTGTTCTGCCCGTCACATCGCTAGGATTGAATCACATTACATCCAACGAAAGGATCTCTTCCGGGATTCCACGTTTGGATACCATGCTCTCTGGTAAAGGTTACTTTCGCGGCAGCACTGTGCTTGTTTCCGGCACTGCCGGTACCGGAAAAACGAGTCTTGCGGCACAGTTCGTTGAAGCAGCCTGCAAGCGCGGCGAACGTGTTCTGTATTTTGCTTTCGAAGAATCGCCGAGTCAGTTCATGCGCAATATGTCTTCAATTGGAATACATCTGAATCCCTGGACAAAAAAAGGATTGCTCCACTTTCATGCGACACGTCCGACATTACACGGGCTGGAACATCATCTGACAACGACCATCAAACTCATCAATCAAGTTAAACCGAAAATTGTTATCCTGGATCCCATTGACGCGTTTGTGATGGGAGGCAACCAAACCGAGGTCAAAATCATGCTGCTGCGCCTTGTGGATTTTCTGAAGATGAGGAATATCACCGCATTCTTCGCAAGTCTGACGAATTCAGGCGATCACCAGGAACTTACGGATATGTCCATATCATCCCTGATCGATACATGGTTGCTTTTACGGGATATTGAAATTGGCGGTGAGCGTAACAGGGGATTATATATTCTTAAATCGCGGGGGATGGCACACTCCAATCAAATCCGCGAGTTCAAACTGACCGATCACGGAATCGAGTTACTCGATGTTTATGTTGGTCCGGAAGGTGTTTTGACAGGCTCGGCCCGAATATCACAAGAAGCGAAAAATGATGAAGAACAATTCTTGCGTCAACAGGAAATTGAACGCAAGCAATTTGGATTAGAGCTTAAACGCGCTGCCGTGGAAGCTCAAATTGCCGTCTTACGGTCTGAATTTAAAGAGGATGAATCGGAGACGCTTAAAATTATTGAGATGGAAAAGGCGAAAACCCAAAGATTTGCACAAATTCAGAAAAAAATGGCAGAGAGCAGAAAGGCAGATGCAACATTAAAAAATATCGGTATAACAAAGAAGAAAAAGAACGTTTAATGCAAGGCAGCAAGCAAAATTCTGCAGGAATGGATAGATAATAAAGAAAAAAGGAAAGTACTTGAGGAAAAAATTATGAGTAAAGGTCAAAATAGTAAAAAGAGTTCGAAGAAAGAAGCAGCCATGACTATGAAAGAAAAAAAAGTGGCTAAAAGAAATAAGAAAAATGAAAAGAAAATCTTTGATACTATCAAATAACCCCATAACCGAGAATTTGGAAGTGGTAGATAAGAAACCTACACGTTTTCACAGGCGGGGAACTTCCGGAAAGGAGACAATGGGTAATGGCATAGACTGCCATAAACCATTCAGTTGTGATCCCAATAGTCCCAAAGAACTAGCTCCTTTTTCATCCCTTTGGGCGATTGTTTGTTGTGTTGATTCTGGCGAATTTTATGGCAAATAAACAAAAAAAGGAGTTTGAAATGAAAATTGATACTAATAAACCAACAAATCTTTTAAAAAGATCATTGCGTTTTCTCACAGTGATGCTTACAATCGTCTTTCTTTCTACGGTCGCTATGTCCGTGTCATCGCCGTCGCCGGTTAATCTTGGCACCGCCGGTGATTTTGTGATTCTGACAAAAACAGGAATCTCAAATACCGGAACGACCGCAATTGTTGGAGATATTGGAGTCAGTCCGGAATCTGCGACAGCCATAACCGGACTTGGACTAATAATGGATCCCTCCGGTACATTTTCAACATCATCCTTATTAACCGGAAACATTTATGCAGCAGACTATACCGATCCGACTCCAACGAAGATGACTACGGCAATAGGTGATTTTGAAATCGCATACACCGACGCAGCCGGAAGGGTGTCGCCGGATTATATTGAACTGTACACTGGCGATCTTACCGGACAAACCCTCACACCGGGTCTTTATAAGTGGGGTACCGCGGTTCTTGTCTCTGAAGGTGGTGTCACAATATCGGGCACTGCAACTGATGTCTGGATCTTTCAGATAGCACAGAATCTGACCTTAAGCAACGGTGCCATGGTTCATCTAACCGGTGGTGCACAGTCTTCTAACATCTTCTGGCAGGTTGCCGGTCAAGTTACCATTGGAACGACTGCAGCGATGAGGGGAATCATATTATGTCAAACCTTGATTGAGATGCAAACCGGTGCCTCCTTGAACGGTGGCAGAGCACTGGCAAAGACGGCAGTGACATTAGATGCCAATGCTGTCAGTGAGTCTTTTATTCTGAGTTCAGTCGAAAATAATGAAGTGCCTCACGTTTTTTCTCTCAAGCAAAACTATCCGAATCCGTTTAATCCAACGACGACAATATCCTATGTGATTCCACAAAAATCACAAGTATGCATAACTATATATGATATTCTTGGAAATCAGATCACGACATTGATTAATCAGGAACAAAGTTCTGGTTATCAGGAAATCGTTTGGAATTCAAAAGATAAAAATGGAAAATCTGTAAGTGCTGGAATTTACGTCTATCAAATGGTAACGGAAAGCTATCGGACAACAAAGAAAATGGTTTTGATGAAATAATCCCCTCTTACCCCAAAATAAGGAGAGGACCCGCCCCAATGGATCCTCTCCTTCCCTCTAAACATTATAAAAGAAAAAAAAAGGAATCAATTGTGAAAAAAGTGTTTTTAATTCTTATGACCATTCTGGGAGTAATGTTCCTTGGATGTGACAATGAGTCGGATAATAAAACTGGTGAGATTGTAATTCAGGCGTTTGATGCTCCATTTCAGGGAGATGTTGAACATATTAATTTACATATAATTGAGGTCAGTGTCCATAAAGGGGTCGCTGAAAGTGATAGCGATACATCGGCCCAATGGATAGTTTTAAGCGATGTTGATACGACGATCGATTTTCTTCGATTGGTCAACGGAGAAATGGAAACGCTGATACAGTCGAGTCTTGATGTTGGCCAGTATTCGCAATTACGTTTATTATTGGGTGACAATTCTGCAATTGTTATTAATGGTGTTTCCTATGAACTGAGAGTGCCCAGTGGCAGTCAATCGGGCGTAAAACTGAATCTTGGATTTTTTATTGCATCCGATGAAATTACTGAAATCTATCTGGATTTCGATGCGGAACGTTCGATCAAGAAGTATCTAAATCAGGACAGTTATTCATTACAACCGACATTTAGAGTATTTAAAAGCGTTTTATCGGGAACAATTTCCGGAACTATAGTCGATATAAACGGAAACGGTATTCAGGATATATCTGTTTATGCCATTGTTAATGGAGATTCAGCAACAACACTCTCCAATGAAGATGGAAATTATAAATTGATACTCCTTGCGGAAACATATACAATTTCTGCAGCTGGATTTGAAGTCATAGCTGATACTGTTTATCACGATATTTTATTAAATGCTGAAGAAAATTTGACCGATATTGATTTTCTAATGCAATAAGCAATTATATAAATCTGGAATTTCAGTACTACTAAAAATAAAGAACAATTGTACAAAATTGATTTCACCAGAAATTAATTTTGGAGCAATTAGTACGACAACTCTGAATTTTTCTCTCAACATGAAAAATTGGCTGAGAGATCAGGATATTTTAAAAAATACTTGAAGAATCCGGCAGAAATCAACAGGGTAAAGCTGTAAATATTTGTTACGACAGAAGGCTAATGGCCCTGGGTAACAATCCAGTTTAGTAAACGGTAGTCCCAAAGAACTAGCTCCTTTTTCATCCTTTTGGGCGATTTATTTTGTAATGAAATAGTGATAATCTCATAGTATGATAAAGTGATTTTTTTAATAAAGGAGAGAATTATGAAGAATCATACAATAAGTTTTTCAAATGTCTTAGGCGGTAATGCACACCGGCCCCGAATGATTTGGAGTTTTATTGGTGCATTCCTTACAGCTGCGATACTATTGACCGTCTTTTTGGTCGGATGCGGGAATTGGGATGAAGGAAGCATTATAGGTCCGACAGATGCCCTTTTACCGACAGTGAGTGCCACAGAACCCATGAACCATGCCACGAACGTACCGATTAATAAAAAGATTGCTCTGACTTTTAGTGAGGAGATGGATCCCTTAACGATCACAAAAACAACCTTCACCTTAAAGCAGGGGACAACGCTGGTACAAATCACAGTAAACTATGTTGGCTTAGTTGCGACTATGACACCGTCAGCCGATCTGGCCGCCAACACTACTTATACTGCCACGATCAGCACCGAAGCCGAAGATCTTGCAGGCAATGAGTTGGCAAATGAATACAAATGGATCTTTACTACCGGCTCTTCCTCAGACAACACGCCACCGACACTGAGTTCTGTAGAACCTGCGACTAATGCCACGAACGTACCGATTAATAAAAAGATTGCCGCAACCTTCAGCGAAGCGATGGATCCATCGACGATCACCAAAACAACTGTTACGTTGAAGCGGGGAACAAAACCGGTATCAGGTACAGTAAGCTATGTTGGTTTAGTTATGACTTTTACACCAGCAGATAAATTTGCCACTAATACTGAATATACTGTTACAATTAGCACCGGAGTAATGGATCTTGCCGGCAATGCAATGTCAAATAATTTCGTATGGAGTTTTATTACGGGCACTACTTTGGATA